>VERO01000123.1 GCA_018882625.1 Phycisphaerales bacterium
TTGTAGCACTCGGCGAACGTCTGGTAGTTGAACACGGTCGAGAGCAGGTAATCGAGCCCGCCGCCAAGCCCCATCACCGCCTGGCCGATGTGCACCAGCTCGGTGGCGCTCGCGCCGCAGATGTGCACGCCCAGCAGCGTGCGCTCCGTGCGGTGGAAGAGCAGCTTCAGGAATCCGCTCGATGCGCCGCTGATCTGCCCGCGAGCCGTCTCCGCATATCGCGCGACGCCGATCTCGTAGGGGATGCGGTCCTTCGTGAGCTGCTCCTCCGTGGCACCCACCGCGGAGAGCTCGGGAATCGCGTAGATGCCGAGCGGATAGCGGTCCCCGATCGCCGCCACCGGCTCGCCGAACATGTGGCACGCGGCGATCCTGCCCTGCTCGGCGCTGGTGGCCGCGAGCGCGGGAAACCCGATGATGTCGCCCGTCGCGTAGATGTGCGGCACAGGTGTCCGGAAGAACGAGTCCACGGCGATGAGCCCCCGCTCCGTCGCGGACAGCCCTGCGGCCTCCAGGTTGAGGCCCTCGACCGCGCCCTGCCTGCCTGAGGACACAAGCACGCAGTCGCCCACGATGCGCTTGCCGCTCTGCAGTTCCACCACGGCCCGCACCGAGCCGCCGCTCTCCTGCGTGCTGATGCAGGACACGGCCTCGCCGCAGCGGAAGACCACCTTGCGCTCCCTGAGCTCGTGCATGAACTCGTCGACCGTCTCCTGGTCCATGAAGGACACGGGCCGCTCGCGCGCCTCGACCAGCGTGACCTGCGTGCCCAGTCGCGCGAACATCGACGCGTACTCCACGCCGATCACGCCTCCGCCAACCACAATGAGCGCGCGCGGGAGATTCCGCAGCGACACGATGTCATCGCTCGTGAAGATCACCGATCCGTCCGTGGCGCAGCCGGGCGGGACCCGCGCGCGAGTGCCGGTGGCAATGAGGATGCGGTCGGCCGTGATGCGCCGCTCCCCCGAAAGCCCCTCGATGAGCATCGTGTGCGCATCGACGAAGCTCGCGGATCCGCTGATCAGCGTCACGTCGTTGCGCAGGAGCTGGTCGCGGATCACGCGTCCCTCCTCGGACATCACGTGCTCGACGCGGCGCAGCAGCATGTCCATCGTGGGACGCACGGGATCGATCCCCGCGATCTCCATCGCCTGCATCGCCGCCTCGCCGCGCACGCTCATCACCGCCTCGCGGAAGGTCTTCGACGGGATGGTGCCCAGGTGCAGCGACACGCCACCGACGCCACGCCGGCGCTCGATCAGGCCGACGCGCTTGCCGAGCTTCGCAGCCTGCACGGCCGCACGCTGGCCCGAAGGTCCGCTGCCGATCACGAGAAGGTCGAATTCGTAGGCCTCTGGCATGGCGGTGCCGGGGAAGGCTATCGCAGGCATGTGCGCGCGCCGCGGCGCGTAGATTCGCGCACCGATGGAGATCGACCCTTCACGGCTCTCGCCGTCCGACCGCTACCGCCTTCTCATCGGCGCCGTCGTGCCGAGGCCGATCGCAGTGGTCGGCACGCGATCGCCCTGCGGCAGGTTCCTGAACCTTGCGCCGTTCTCGTTCTTCAACGCCTGCGGCAGCGAGCCGATGACGCTGATGTTCTGCCCCGCAAACCGCGATGACGGCTCAGAAAAGGACACGCTGCGCAACTGCCTGCCCGCAGGGGATGGAGGATCGGGTGAGTTCACGGTGAGCGTGGCGACGGAGCCGATCATCCGCCAGGTCGTGGCCGCTGCAGAGGAGCTCCCTCCAGAGTCGAGCGAGTTCGCGCTCAGCGGCCTCACGCCGGTTGCAGGAGCGCGGGTGCAGGCGCCACGCGTCGGCGAGAGCCCGGTCAGCTTCGAGTGCCGCACTCGGCAGGTGATCAGGCTCGCCCACGGGGCGCCTGCCGGCGCCAACATCGTGATCGGTGACGTCGTGCATGTGCATGTCGCAGACGGTGTGCTCGATGCCCACGGCAAGATCGATCCGGGCGCGTTGCGCGCCGTCGGCCGCATGGGCAGCATGTGCTATGCGCTGACCCGCGATGTCCTTGAGATTCCCTTCGGTGCCCGGGCGCTCGCCGCCGGCGGGAACAGCAATCGGACGGGGTAGCCTTCGCGGCGCACCCTGCCCGAGCGCGTCCGGCGCGCCGCGGGCAGGCGCAGCGACCGCGGCTCGCGCACGTCTCACCCACAGGAGTCCATACATGGCAAAGTCAACTCGCAAGGCAGCGGCGCGATCGTCACCCAAGGGCGGCCGCGCATCGGCCCCGGCAGCCAAGTCATCGCACGGCACGTCGGGTGCGCGGGCGTCGTCGGCGCCGCGCGGCAAGGCAGGGTCCGCGGGTGCATCGCGCTGGTCGAGGGGCAAGCCCGTCGCCCCGCGCAAGGCCGCAAGCACACGACCTGCGCGTGTCGCGCCCGCGCCGCTGGCGATCCGCGACCCCTCGCAGGAGGAGATCGCGCATCACGCGTACCTGCGGTGGCTCAAGCATGGCGGAGGCGAGCACGAGAACTGGTACGCCGCTGAGCACGAGCTGCGCACGCGGCGCAACGCGCTGCGCGCAGGTCGCGCGCCCAAGGGATCCGCATGATGCCGCTGGACCACGGCAGGTCCCATCCCCGCCGCCGCGCCCGAACCTGAACGGCCTAGCGCCGCAGCGGCGACACGGTCACGCCGAGCACATGCGGGCAGGTGCGGATCGCGGAAACCACCGGAGCCGAGGGCTGCGTGGCCGTGAAGACGCGCGCGACCGCAGCCGCGCCGCCGGTGCTGATCTGGTTGTCCATCTGCTCGACGTTGATGGCTGCCTTGCCGAGCACGTCGAAGATGCGCGCCAGCACGCCGGGCCGGTTCTCATGCCGCACCATCAGCACCGCGGATGCCGCCGTGTGCTCGGCCACGTTCACGCAGTTGAGCACGGTGCCGTCGGCATGCCACGCGCGCAGGATGCGCACCACCTCCGAGTCGATCGACAGCCGCGCCTGATCGGTCCGGTCGCCCATCCTGAACGTCCCGTAGACGCCGGGCTCGGACGCCAGCGCGCGCTCGGCACCCGTGCGGTCTTCGGGATCGCCCGAGAAGATGTCCAGTCCCGCGCGCACGCCGCGGTCGCGCACCGCGTGCAGCAGCGCAGCCTCGTCGCACACGTGGCCACGGCTGGTGTTGACGACGATCGTGCCGGGTCGCAGTGCATTGAAGAACTTGTCCCCGAGCAGCCCGCGCGTCTCCTCGTTGCCGGTCACGCTCACGCTGACCACGTCCGCGAGCTTCGCGAGATTCACGAGGTTTGCGCAGAAGTCGACTCCGAGGGCGTCGCAGCGGTCCTCGGTGATGTGCTTGCTCCAGGCGATCACGTGCATGCCAAACGCCAGTCCGCGGCGCGCGATCTCCTGCCCGACCTGGCCCAGCCCGACGATGCCGAGCGTCCGCCCCGCGAGCCCTGATGCATCGGCGTAGGCCGTGGGGTCGGTGCGTCCGCTGCGCAGGTCCGCGACCTGGTCGGGAATGCGGCGGTCGCACGCGATGACCAGTCCCCACGCGAGCTCCGCCACGGCCGCCGCGTTGCGTCCGGGGCAGTGCGAGACCATCACGCCCATCCGGTTTGCGGCGTCAAGGTCGATGCACTCCGTGTCGCTTCCCGCGCAGATCACGAGGGCGAGCGCGCCGGACGCGCCAAGCGCCTCAGCGCAGACACGCACGGACCTCACGACGAGCACCTGCGGCTGGAGGTCCGTCATCGCGGCCGCGAGCGTGTCGGCGTCGAGCATCGGGTTGCGGATGACGTCGAAGCCCGCATCGCGCAGCGTGTCCGCAGCGGCGGCGTCGAACGCATCGGTGATGAGCACGCGCACGGTCGCGGTGGATGGGGCAGTGGCATGTCCGTGCTGGCTCATGGGGACCTCTCGTGTGGATTCGCGCGGGCATGCCCGGCGGTTGCGAAGCGGTGCAGGAAGAGCCCGCTCCTGATCTTGGGGTCAAACCACGTGGACTTCGGCGGCATCACCTCGTTGCGGTCGGCGATCGCCATCAGGTCCGCAATGTCTGTCGCGCGCATCGCGAACGCAGCATCGGCTCGGCCGGACTCGACTTCCGCGTCGAGCCGCTCCCCGCCGACTCCCCCGAGGAACGCGATGCGGGGGTCGGTGCGCTCGTCGCGGATCGACAGCGCCGGCGAGAGGATCGCGGCCGAGAGCCGAGAGACGTCAAGGCGCTCGAGGGGCGAGCCCTCGCACGGCGGCAGGGCCGCACGCCACCATCCGTCTCGCAGCCTCACGCCAAGCTCCCCGCGCAGGTCCGGCAGCGCATTCTCGCCGTCTGCGAGACGGCGCCACGTGACGCCCTGCTGCGCGCACAGATCCCGGAACTCGGCAGGACCGAGCCCGCGCATGTCGCGGACGAGGCGGTGGTAGGGCAGTATCACCAGCTCCTCGGCGGGAAAGATCACGGCGGGGAATGCGCGCGGCCCGAGCCCACCGGAGGGCAATCCGCGTGCGCGCCATTCCTGCTCCGCACGGTCTGCCGCCGCGCTCCTGTGGTGGCCATCGGCGATGTACACGCGCTCCACGGCCGCGAACATCGCGATGTACGGGTCCGGATCGTGCACGGCCCACAGCGAGTGGGTGACTCCGTCGCGCGCCGCGAAGTGCACGAGCGGCCTGTCGTTCATGTCGCGCAGCAGCTGCCGAGGAAGGTCCTCCACCTGCGGCGCCGCGAGCAGGACGGGCTCGGCGTGCGCACCGGTCGCCATGATGTGGCGCACGCGGTCCGCTTCCTTGTCAGGTCGTGTGTGCTCGTGCCGGCGGATGGCGCCGCTGCGGTAGTCGGCCACATCAACGCAGCACACGAGCCCGGCTACACGTCGCCCCGCCCGTGCCATCCGGTAGACGTAGAGCTGAGCCGTCCTGTCCGGAATCAGGGCACCGGCCGAGACCAGGGCGTCGAGGTTGGCCTGCGCGCGGGACGCAAGCTGCGCCTCGGACGGGTGCGGCGTCTCGGGGAAGTCGATGTCCGGCCGGACCACGCGCATGAACGAGCACTCCCGGCCATTGGCGGCGGCCAGGGCCTCCGACCTATCGACCACGTCGTAGGGGGGGCAGGACACCTCCGACGCGCGGTGGGCCGGGGGCCGCAGGGCGGCAAAGGGGCGGACGTGGATCACAGCAGGCGGGAGAGTCTAGGGGGGTCGGAAAATCTTCCTGGAAATCGGATGATCGGCTCAACGGCCCCCGGGATCGCGACGATTGCGGTGGCGTCATGAGTGAAGACACGACCTCCCTCCGTTCCCGGACCTCCGACAGCGTTGTGACATCGGACCCCAGCGGGCCGGCAGGGGAGGCGCTGTCCTTCTGCCTCTCGCTGATCGAGGCGAAGGATGCCTTCACGCACGGCCACTCCGCCCGCGTCTCCGCAGTCGCCATGAGGATCGCGGCACGAATGGGTTTCGATGCGGCGGACATCCAGCTCATTGGCGCATCGGCGCTTGTGCACGATCTCGGCAAGATCGGAGTGCCCGAGTCGGTGCTCAACAAGCCGGGCCGACTCACCAGCGGCGAGTTCGACGCGGTGCGTCGCCATCCGGAGATCGGCCACAGGCTGATCGCGGGATTCGACTCGCTCCGCTTTGCCGCCGATGCGGTGCTGTGGCACCACGAGCGATGGGATGGCGCCGGATACCCGCACCGCGCGCGCGGATGCGAGACTCCGCTTGCTGCACGCATCATCTGCGTGGCAGACAGTTTCGATGCGATGTGCAGCGACAGGCCTTACGCGCCTGCCATGACGCCCTCGCGCGCCGCGGAGGAGGTCGTGTCGTGCGCAGGGACGCAGTTCGATCCGGACATCGCGTCGCTCTTCGGCGCGCACGAGCCCGACTCGTGGCTTGGGCCGGAATCTTCATGCGAATCTGACCTTCCGTGTGCCATCGGTCCCGTTTGCGGTATAGTCCCCGCGACGGCAATGGTTTGCCGCCAGGTGTCGAAGTTGTCGAGATCAGGTGCCAGGAAGGCAGAAATGCTCGAGGCTGAAGCCCCCTTCGTGAAGATGGTCGCAGGTTCGCTCACGCCGGCGGAACGCCTGGTGCTTGAGCTGTACTACGCCGAGAAGCTCGCGGTGTCGGAGATCGCCGATGTGCTCGAGACCACAGAGGACGCGGTTCGCCGCACCCTCGATGGGGTCAGGCGACGGGTCACCGTCGCGCGCAAGGCCCTCATCGACGCGCTCGTCGAGGCGTAGGTAGCCCGCGGCTCAACCCGTCCACGCGCTGAGGACCGCCGTCAGGTCGAGCCCGTCGGTGGTGCCGTCGCCGTTGATGTCGCTCGATCCGGGCCCGCCCCAGTTCGAGAGCAGGACGGTGAGGTCGAAGCCGTTCACGGTGCCGTCGCAGTTGAGGTCGCTCGGGGCGCAGGAAGCACCGAGCCTGACCGTGAGGTCCAGTCGGGCGGCCCGCGCCAGGCCGGCCGCCACCAGCGGATTCTCCTTGGCGAAGAACGCAGGGAAGTTGCCGGCCTGCTGCTGCACGAACGTCAGGCTCGAGACGACCAGCATGAGCCGGCCAGAGTCCAGCGACTGCTGCAGGTACGACTGGACTGACGGGCGCCCCACATCGATGTCGAAGGACATCGGCGTGCCGAGCGGGATCAGTTCGCCGGGCTGCAGCGTTGCGATCCGACCGACCGCGAATGGCGTGGGCTGAAACCCCAGCCGCGGGTTGTTCGAGACGTCGATGGGCTGGCCGCTGCCGTCGAACGACATCGCGAACGCGTTGCGCACCGATGGCGCAAGCACGCTGCCCGAGCCAAAGGGCGAGTTCTCCGCGAACGTGAGCGCGCTCCATCCGTTGCGGAAGCCGCACCCGAAG
>VERO01000124.1 GCA_018882625.1 Phycisphaerales bacterium
GGCCATCGACGTGGGCTGGGGCTGGTGGTGGACCGTTGCCGCATGCGCCGCGGGCGCGATGGCACTGCTCGGAGCCATCACCCTCTGGCGCAACCGCACGCGGCGGGCCGCGATCCCTATGCCTCCGCACGAGTGGGCCCTGGCGCAACTGGAGGCCCTCGAGCGCGATGCGCTCCCCGAGGCGGGCCAGCTGCACCAGTTCTGGGTGAGGCTCTCGGACATCGTGCGCCACTACGTGGAGCGGAGGTTCGACCTGCGCGCGCCGGAGCGGACGACACCCGAGTTTCTCGCCGAGGCCCGGTCGCACGCCACGCTGTCGGAGGATCACCGGAAGCTGCTCGCGCAGTTCCTCCGCACGGCGGACATGGTCAAGTTTGCGGGCGTGAGGCCTGGGGTCGCCGAATGCGGCAGCGCGATGGACACTGCGCGTCTCCTTGTGCGGCAGACGGTGCCGGCCGAGGGCGCGGCATCTGACTCCGGCTCACCCGATGCGCCCGCCCTCGAGGCCACGTCCTCCGGAGGAGGCCCACGATGACGACGTTCCAGCTGCTGGATTGGTGGTGGCTTCCGCTTGCGCTGCTGGCGCCTCTGGCGTGGTGGCGATGGTGGAGCCCTCGCCGGCGCGCGTCCGTCGCCTACTCGGCCCTGTCGACGCTGCCGAACGCAGGATCGGGCATCGCGCTGCGCACCCGCTGGATCGTTCCCGCACTGCGGGCCGGCGCGATCGCGCTGGTCGCAGTTGGCATCGCGCGTCCGGTGTTCTCGACCGAGCGCACACGCGTCCTTGTCGAGGGTACGGCGCTGCAGCTCGTGGTGGACCGTTCGGGCTCGATGCGCGCGCTCGACTTCACGGTCGCCGGAAGGCAGGTCGACCGTCTCGATGCGCTCAAGGCCGTCGTGAGGACATTCGTCGCCGGCGGCGACGGGATGGCTGGCCGTCCCAACGACCTCATAGGCCTGATCACCTTCGCGCGGTTCGCAGATGGCCTGTCGCCGCTCACGCTGGACCATGACTGGACGCTCGAGGCGCTTGCGAAGACGCAGCCGGTCTCCGACCGCTCCGAGGACGGGACGGCGATCGGCGAGGCGGTCGCGCTTGGCGTCGAGCGCCTGCGCGACGCGATGCGCAACGCGCCGTCGGGCGATGGCCGCAACCCGATCCGCAGCGCAGCCATCGTGCTGCTCACCGACGGCGAGAACAACGCGGGCGACATCGATCCGCGCGTGGCCGCCGACCTGGCGGCGAGCTACGGCATCACCATCTACGCGATCGGCGTCGGCACGAGGGGCACGGCGCCCTATCCCGTGGGCACCGACCCCTTCGGTCGGCCCATCATCCGGAACGTGCCGGTGACGATCGACGAGGCGCTGCTCACGGACATGGCCGAGCGCACCGGCGGCGCGTACTTCCGCGCCACCGACACCGACAGCCTCCGGCGCATCTACGAGACGATCGACACGCTCGAGAAGACGACGACCGAGCAGCGCCGCCTCACCCGCCACCGGGACCTCGCCGTGTCGAGCTTCACCCTCGCGGGAGTGACCTGGCCGCCAGTGCTCGCGGCGGCGGCTGCGCTCCTGCTGCTCGAGGTGCTGCTGGCCTCGACCCGATACCGCTCGATCCAGGGATGACCGCATGACGCTCACCTTCGACAATCCCGCTGGCATGCTCTGGCTGGTCGTCGCCGCGGCAGTCACGGCGCTCGGCATCGGCGCGGCGCTGTGGCGCCGCCGCGCATCGGCGAGATTCGCCGACGCCGCCCTGCTCCCGCGCATCGCACCCGGCCTCTCTCTCGCGCGGGGCATCTGGCGCGCGGCGCTCCTCGGCGGGGCCGCCTCCTGCCTGGCTATGGCGCTGATGGACCCGCGTGCGGCCGAGCAGACGGAGGAGCTGACGCGGCGCGGCGCCGACGTGATGTTCGTCGTCGACGTCAGCCGGTCGATGCTGGCGGAGGACGCGACGCCGAACCGGCTCGAGCGTGCGAGGACCTTCATCTCCGACGCGATCGATGCCATGGGCGGCGACAGGGCCGGGCTCATCGACTTCGCGGGCGTCGCCGCACTGCGCGCGCCGCTGACGCTCAACTACGACGCCCTCAAGTCCGCTGTCGACGGCCTCGAGACCAAGGATTCGCGCCGGGGAGGCTCGATGCTCGGCGATGCGATCCGCCTGGCCGCCGAGAGCTTCCCGACCGATGACGCGGGGCACGCCATCGTGATCCTCTCCGACGGCGAGGACATGGGCAGCGATCCTGTCGATGCCGCCAAGGAGGCTGCGGAGCGCGGCATCAGGATCGTTACGGTGGGCATCGGCGACCCTCGCGAGGGCGCGCGGATTCCGGTGAGCGACGGTCCAGCGCGCCGGTACCTGGTGCACGAGGGCGAGGAGGTCTGGTCACGCATGGATGCCGCAACGCTGCGCGATGTCGCCGATGCGACGGGCGGGCTGTTCGTGCCCGCGGGCACTGCGCAGGTTGAGCTTGGGGAGATCCTGACGCGCACACTCGGGGACCTCGAGCGCACCGAAGGCGAGTCGTCGGTGGCAAGGACCACCGCTCCGCTGTTCCAGTGGCCCGCTGCGCTCGCGCTGGCGCTCCTCGTCATCGAGAGCGTGATCGCCGCGCGCGCACGGCGCACGCCCGCCACTGCCGGCGGTGCCGTGGCCTCGACGCCTTCCTCCGCGAGCGCATCTGGGTCACGACCTGCTCCCCGCCGCCGAAGACGCGCTCGACAGCCACAGGCGCTGGCACGTGCCCTGGGCCTGGCGATCGCGGCATGTGCGGCGCTCACGGGCATGGGACCGGTCGCTCGCGCGGACGACGCGCCAGCGCGACCGCGCACGGTCGGCCGTGGGCAGATCGATCGAGCCGCCTTCCGCGACGCCGTGACGCGCGCCAACGCCGCGATGCAGTCCGGGCAGTACGCGGATGCGGCTGCCGCGTTTGGCGAGGCCATGGACGCGGATCCCACGAACGCCGCGGTCGCGTACAACCGCGGTGTCGCCGAGTACCGCGCAGGCAAGCTCGACGAGGCTGCGACGTCATTCGCGGAGGCTGCAAGCCGAGGGGACGCGACTCTCGCGGCAGACGCCATGTTCAACCAGGGCAACGCGACCTACCAGAGCGCGCTTCGTGCCCTCCAGCGCGCCGCGCCCGATGCCGGTACCGCAGGGTCGACGCCTCCGCCTTCCACTGATGCGCAACCCGATCTCGCGGCCGCGACGGACGCCGTGTCGCAGGCGCTCACCCACTACAAGGATGCGATTGCGGCGAATCCATCCGACGTCGACAGCCGTGTCAATGCAGAGCTCGCGCACACGCTCCTGAAGCAGCTCCGCGAGATGCAGCAGCAGCAACAGCAGCAGAATCAGCAGGAGCAGGAGCAGCAGGAGCAGCAGCAGGACGAGCAACCGCAGGAAGACAAGCAGCAAGAAGACACGCAGCAGCAGGACGGTGGCGAGTGCGACAACCCCCAGCAGGCCGATGGCGAAGGCAAGTCGGGCGGCGAGTCCTCCGACAAGTCCAAGTCCCCCTCCGGAGGCTCAAGTCCTGAATCCGACCCCGCTGCCGAGCCGCAACCGAAGGACGGCGATCAGCCCAAGGAGCAGCCCCAAGAGCGGCCCCAGGAACCGAGCAAGGATGGCGCTGATGCCGCCAAGGAAGACGCCAGCACCGACGCTGACGGGAAGTCGGGGCAGCCCGAGTCTTCGGGGTCCGAATCCAAGGAGCCGCTGAAGGACGACGGCGCCGGCAAGCCCGCCTCCGACCAGAAGAGGCCGCCCGCTCCGGCGCACGCGCGCGCCGGCGAGCCAGTGCCCGGCGCCCCGCTGACGAAGTCGGAGGCGGAGCGCCTGCTGCAGGGCGTGCGCGACCGAGCCAAACAACGCACCGACGCCAAGGAACGAGCTGAACGTGTTCGGCAAGTTCCGGCTGTGAGGGACTGGTGATGAGCTGGACTGCCAGATCGATCGCTCTGCTGCTGCTCGCAACCCTGGCGCCTGCGGCGTGGGCAGCTGACGTCTCGTTCACGGTCACGCCGCGCGAGACGAGCGTCGGCGGCTCGGTGACGATGCGCATCACCGTGACCAATGGCGACGACATCGGCCCGGTATCCCTCAAGAGCACGCCGGAGGTCGAGCTCGAGGAGATGCCCGGACGGCAGTCCATGAAGTCCACGCAGTGGATCAACGGCAGGCTCACATCGGAGTCGAAGGTCACGCTCTCGGTCATGGTGACGCCGCTCGTGGAGGGCACCATCTCGATACCGCAGGTCTCCATCATGGTGGATGGGGTCGAGCACACCAGCCCGGCCATCCCGATCGCCGTCGGCAAGTCGGACATCGCCGAGGCGCTTCAGGTGCTCGTCACGTCGGCGCGCCCGACGGTCTATGTGGGCGAGCCGCTGGAGCTGGTGCTGCGGGTCGCGATCAGGCCGTACCGGAGCCAGGAGTTCGGAGTCACGCTGAGCGAGTCCGACATGTGGAACCTCATCGACGCTGACCGCTCGACGTGGGGCATCTTCAGCCAGGCGATGCGCGAGATGAGCCAGCGGGGACAGCGCCCTGCGGGCCGCGAGGAGCTGCTGCGCGGTGCTGCGTGGTACGTGTACGACATTCCTGCCCGCATCTGGCCCACCCGCGCGGGACCGCCGGATGCCGGCGAGATCCGACTCCACTGGCGGTATCCCACGGCGCTCACCGCCCAGCGCGGCTTCTTCGGCGGACGCGAGCTGGCCATCGCATCGACCCGGAACATCTCCGCCGCGGCAACGGTCGAGGGCGTCGAGGTGCTGCCGCTTCCCGAGGAGGGCCGCCCCGCGAGCTTCACCGGCGCTGTGGGCAACTTCGCCGTCAAGGCGTCCGCGCGTCCGCTCCAGGTCGCGGTCGGCGACCCGATCACGCTCACGGTCGACATCACCGACCTCTCGGGCAGCGCCGACATGGATGCGATCCAGCCGCCTGCCCTCGGCCCCGACTCGATGGGCGGCGACTTCCGCATCCCATCCGCGCCGCTTGCGGGCACGGTCAGCGGCAGCACCAAGACATTCACGCAGACCGTGCGTCCCACACGCACCGGCATCGAGGCGATCCGGCCGCTGGAGTTCTCATGGTTCGATCCGGTGCTGCGCGCGTACCGATCCGTGCAGACGCCGCCGATCGGGATCTCGGTGGCTCCCGCCGAGCTCCTCGCGACCGATGCGGTGGTTGGCGGCCCGAGACCGTCCGCGCCGCGCGAGGCGCTCACGAAGGTCGAGGGCGGCATTGCCGCGAACGTGGCCGCATCTCCTGCGCTCGTGGCCGACCGCGGCTCCATGGTTCCTGCCGCGATCGCGATTCCGCTCCTGGCGCTCCCGCCCCTGGCGTGCGCTGGAGCGGCGCTTGCCATCCGGCGGCGCGAGCGCCTGCTCGCCAACCCGAACGCGGTCCGTGCGCGCGACGCGGCCCGACGTGCGCGCGAACAGCTGCGCTCTGGAGATGCGGCCGAGGCGCTCGCGCACTTCGTTGCCGCCCAGATGCACCGGCCCGACGGGACGATGACACGGTGCGAGCTGCTGCGCTGCATCGCCGATGCCGGCGGCAGCGGTGCGCTCGTCGCCGAGGTTGATGCGGTCCTGGAGGCTGGCGAGCGCGCGCGATTCGCGCCGCAGAGCGTGGCAGACCGCGATGCGGCACGCGGACGCGCCGATGAGGCGCTGAGGCAGCTCGAGTCCCTCACGTGGCGCGTCGCGCCAGCGCCCTCGACGAAGGGAGGTGCACTGTGACCGGCCCGATGCGCGCAACCACCCTCGAGCGATGGGTCCTGGCGCTGGTGCTGAGCGTCGCGACCGCCGTCCATGCGCACGCAGCGGATCGGCCGGAGGCCTTGGATGCAGGCCAGCGGCTCGAGCTCGCCTACGAGGCGCAGCGGCTGTTCGACGATGCGGCGGCCCTCGAGACACGGGACCAGGCCGCTGCACGCGCCGGATTCGCGGAGGCGGCGGCGACCTACCGAAGGATCGCCGACTCGGGCGTGCGCAACGGGGAGCTCATGCTGAACCTCGGCAACTCGCTGATGAAGTCGGGCGAGCCCAGCCGCGCCGTCGCGGCGTACCTCGACGCTGAACGGCTGCTTCCGGGCGATGCGCGCGTGAAGGATGCGCTGGCCCACGCGCGCGCGGCTACCTCGACGAGGCTGGGACCGATCACCGGCGCAGGACCGCTGGACCGGATCGCGTCGGCATGGAGCGCGGTGCCGCTCCAGGTGCGCGCCTGGTTCGCCGTGGCCGCGTGGCTCGCGCTGTGGGCAGTCGTCGCCGCAGGCATCCTCACGGGATGGCGCCGCGGAGTCCCGTGGCGCAGCGCCATCGCGACCATCGCTGTGCTGGCTGGCCTCCCCGCCGCCACGGTCGGCGTCGACGCGCTGCGCACCTCGCTCGACCGCCCGGGCGTGGTGATCGCGGATGCGGTCGTGCTGCGCAAGGGCAATGGCGAGGGGTTTGCGCCGGCTGTCGCGGAGGGATTGCCATCCGGCGCCGAGTTCCTGATGCTCGAGGAGCGTCCGGGATGGCTCCGCATCCGCCTTCCCGACGGCCAATCGGGATGGATCCGGCAGGACGACGCGCTGGTGTGCGGCAAGTAGGGTGCGCGTGCCGCTGCCCGGCGCCGCGCATGCCGCAGCAGCCCGATGCAGATGCCGATCAGAGGAATGGTGAACGCCGCCAGGAAGAGGCGGCCGATAGCCCACTCTCCGCGCAGCATCAGCCGGTACGAGGCGTATGAAAGGAAGAACAGGTAAATAAGCCCAAGGGCCATCAGGGGTGTCGCCAGCCGTCCGTACCAGGGTGTGCT
>VERO01000125.1 GCA_018882625.1 Phycisphaerales bacterium
GGCACAGCAGCACCACGGTCACGCGCACCGCGTCGAGGACCGCGAAGCGCGTGCCCCATGCGGGAGGTGCAGGCGTGTCCGCCATCGCCGCGAGGCCATCGCACACCAGCGCGCCGCATGCCATGACCGCCACCCCACAGGGGATGATCGTGGTCCACTCGTCGGGTCCCGCCACTCGCCACCGGATCACGCTCGCGATCGCACCGGCCCCGCCGACCAGCATGAGCAGCGCGACCGCCATGGCAGCCGCGCCATCGCGCACCAGGATGGACACGATGCCGAGAATTGCGGATGTGGCGCCCAGCGCGCCATAGGCGATGATGCCGCCATCCGTCCCGTGCCTCGTGCCGGGGACCGCGCGCGCCGGCACACGCGGCCGCGACTGCGACCGCACAAGCGCCCATGCCGAAGCGGGAATCAGGGCGCACTGCGCTGCAGTCCATGCGCCCCCCGCCATTCCGCTGGACCAGGCCGCAGTCGCCAGCACCATGGACACGATCGCGCTCGACATGAGCACGATGAGCCGACCCGGGCCGGCTCCGAGCCAGATGGCCACCGATGTCGCCAGCGCGGCCACTGCCACGATGGCCCACGCGACTGCCGCCGTCACAAGGCCCGCACCACCAAGGTCCCAGAGCCGCACGACATTCCACCACCAGAGCGGACCCTCAGCATCTCGGGCCATCGGAAGCCCGCATGCCACGCCCAGCGTGATCGCGCATGAGAGGTGCGCAGGCCATGCGGCGACCATCCGGTCCGCGGCGGATGCGATCACCGCGGGGATGGCTGCCTGCACGCTGCCTGCCACCGCACCCGCATCCCACGCGACATTGGCGTCTGCCTCGAGCGGCTCCAGCGCCATCGCGCCGGCCTCGCTGCCCGGCGGAATCGGCGATCCGTCGTCCCTGAAGATCTCCGTGCATCGGAGCGCGGCCATCCAGGTGTGCCCATCCTGCGACACGCTGTGCCCGGGCGTGAGCCGCCCCCGCATCGCCCTCCGGCGCACCTCATCGAGCGCGAGAGGTCCCTCTGTCCGTCGTCCAAGCCTCAGCCAGTACGACTTCGGCATTTGTCAGGGTCCTGACGGTCCAGGCATCGACTCGACCTTGCCGCCGAAGAGCAACGTGCCCGCAGGCAGCAGCGCTGCGGCACGGTCGAGGGTCACCGAGCCATCCGCGGCCACAGCGCCCATGTCGCGGATGCGAAGCGATCCGTCCGGCGCATCCGCCACCGCATAGAGCTGGTAGGGCGGCTTGCGCGCGGACTTCGGGGAGATGAGCGCCGTCGCGGGCCCTTCGCCGGACTTGTCGAGCATCCCAACGGGCTGCACTCGGGACTCCGTCATCCACTTGCGCACCTCAGCGAGCCTTCTCTCGTGCACGCGCTGCCAGAGCGCCACATCCACCACGCGCTTGACCACATCCGCGGCCTCGCGCGCCTCTGGCCGGGACTTGGGGTTGCCCGGCGCGATCCACTCGATCGTGCCGAGCTGGAGCTTCTGGATCGAGGCGATCGCCTCCTCCATCGGCGCGGCCAGGTGCGGTGCGCCAGCGGACGCCTCGGACATGATCCTCTCGAGAAACGTCGCCTTGAGCACAGGGTCCATGTCGGTGCGCGAGCGGATGCGGTCGATCACCGACAGCAGCGTGCTCACATTGCCGCTCGCGCGGGCGCCGCGGATCATCGGGCGGATCTGCTCGAAGACCGCGCTCTGCGGGCTCGGCCCGTCATACGCGATCTCCGACTCGTCGAGCGCCACCGACTGCACCTTGCCGTCCGACGACACCATCACGGAGTACACGCGCTTGCCCCCCGCGCCCGCCGTGGGACCCTTGGCCGACTCGTCGTAGTAGTGGCGCGTGCCGTCCTTGAGCTCGACCATCCGGAGGCGCGTCACCTTGTACAGGGTGATGTAGTCGTCGAGCATCTGCATCCACTGGTCCTGCGGGACGCAGAGCTCCGCTGCCGCCTGCAGCCCCGGGAACCATGGCGAGTCGACGCCTGGCACCATCGACCGGTCGAGCGCCTCGGCAGCGCGCGCGCGCTCGGCGGCGTTGCCCGCGTCGAGGCTTCGCGACACGCGCGCGGCGAGTTCGGGCAGGGCCATGACTTCCTTCCACGCATCCTGCCGGACGGCGGCATTCTGGAACTCAGGCGTCCGCGGCGAGTCTGGGTAGTCCCGGATGAAGTCCGCGAGCGCCGTCGCAAAGGAGTCGGGCACGCGCGCGACGAGCTGATCGACCGCCCTGCGCTCCGCCTCGGACGCCGCCCGCATCGTGCGCTCGCGCGCCATCATGTCGCGCTGGATGCCAATGCGGTCCTTGAGCCGCTGCATGGCGAGCTGCGCGTCCGGACCGGCCGTGCTGCCTCTCGCAAGCCGTTCCGCTTCGGTGGCGATCCGCGAGAGCTCCTCCTCCTGTCCCTGACCGTTGCCCTCGATCGCCCCCAGGCGCTCGAGAAGGCCATTGACCTGCGTCATGAATGCCTCGTCGACGGCGCGCTGGCGCCGCGTCCGCTCGGCGGCGTGGCTCGTCAGCCAACGCTCGGACCGCTCGCGCTGCTCCGGCGTGCGCGCAGCCTTGAGCGCAGCCTCGCCAAGCCGTGCCTGCGCGCCATCGGCGCGCGGATCGCCCGCAGCGGCGAGCGCGGCCTCGAATGCCCTGTCTCCAGCCTCGCGATCTGCGCGCGCGGCTTCGACCCTCCCGCGGGCCGCGGCGACGGACTCGTCATCGCGCACCCACGCTGACGTATCCGAGGCATCATCGATCATCCGCGCTGCAGCCTCGATGTCGCCGCGCTCGAGTGCGGCGTCGGCGCTGGCGACCAGCTTCGCCACGTCCGCCTCGCGCTGCAGCTGGACCGCCCACCACGCGCTCCCTGCCGCGATCGCGATCACCGCAAGCACCGCCGAGGCCACGATCGCCGCCTTCACGCGCGAGCTGCGTCGCCGCTCCGCGACGATCCTGCGCTCGACCGAGGCGCGCACCGCATCCGATACGGCAAGACCTGCACGGTCGCACTCGAGCAGCGCACGCTCGAGTTCGGGCACGGTCGAGGATGCCGACAGCGCGAGCGCCTCGAGCCGATCCACACGATCCCGGTCCTCGACCTGCTGCGCGTCCGCACGCTCGCGGTCTGCGACCCACTGGGCGAGGGGCCTTGCCCTGGACTGCACATCCTGCGGCACGGCACCACCGAGCGCGTGCACCTCCATAACGGTCGCCTCGTACCGGTCGAGCGCGGCACGAGCGAGCTCCACGTCGCCTCGCATCACGCATGCCTCGAGCGAGTCGACTTCCGCCGCACCGCGACGTGACGCATGCCGCGCCTCGAGCGCACTGCACTCGGTCTCCGCAGTCGCGCGCCGCACCGCAATGTCGCGGTCTGACCAGTCGGCGCGACTCAGCTCGTCGCGCACGACACGCGCGGCAGCTGCATCGTTGCCCTGGACAGCCTGCCGCAGCCGGTCCATGAGCTCCTTGAGCGCCGCCTGCTCGAAGGCGCGCACATCATCGTCACGCACTGTGGCCGGATCGAATCGCCGCAGCGCCCACATCGTCCGGAGCCTCTCGTGCGCGGGCGCGTGCGCAAGGTTCTGGTACCGCAGCCGGCGCATGAGCTGGTCGATGCGCGGATCCTCCGCCTCGGCCACGCCCTCGCTGAGCTCATGCACAAGCTCAGGGTCGATGGCCTGAGGCACGGGGAGCCCGCGCTCCATGCACCGCTTGCGCCAGTGCTTCCTGATCGCATCGACCGAGAGGGCTGCAGCCGTCTCGGTGAGCGCTGGCCGCACATCGACGATCACCATCGCCTCCCCGCGCAGCCCCTGCCGCATGAGGTCGATCGCCCGCACGAGACGCTCGCGCGCATCAGCGCACGCCCGCACCACCTCCTGGGCGAGCGCAAGCTCCGCGGCCGCGTCCATGGTCGCGCCCGACAGTGCGCCCTTCACCGCATCGACGAGCTCGCTGGTCCGCCTCATGGCGCACCCGATCCAACTGAGGGTGCCTTGCGTGATGGCTGCGGCGGTCGGGCTCCTGCCCCTCGACCGCGGCCGGGTGCGCCCGCGCCGGCCGTATCGTCGCGGCCCGTCCGGGCGGCGTCATCGGTAGCGCCGTCCTTCACCTCAATGGCGATCGTGACAAGCTCGCGACCCGTCATCGGATCCGTGATGCATGCCTTGATCGGCTCGGCAGTCGGCCGGATGCGCTCGGCAGCTGCCTTGCTGCGCAGCGCATCGGCGGCTGCCTGCTGCGCCGCGCGCTGCCCCTCCAGCACCTTCCGCTGGTCATCCGGTGCGCCCTTCAGGAGCTCGTCGGTCACGGCAAGGTCCTCGAGCGCGCGCTCAAGCTGCACGCCGGAGGGCGTCATCGCGCTCACGCGCACCTGCGCAGGCTTGTCCATCACCTCGATGTCCAGGATGGTGTCGGGGTAGGTCGCGATCCGGATCGCCATCCCCGACCGCGCCATCTCGATCAGGAACGGGCCGGGACCCATCGTTCCGTCCTCAGGCATGGGCGCAGCCTTGGGCACCGCGAGCGTCATGCCCGCGGGGAAGTCCGCGAGCTGCGCCGTGGCTGAGTTTGCGGATGAGCTGCCGAGCGTGAGCGCGACCCGCTGCGACTCCGTGCCGACGCGGACTGCGGATCCGTCCTCAAGCGTCACCTCGAGGAAGTTCGTCATCATCCAGGCGGCGAGCGCCTTGAGTGACGGCTCGAATGCCGCCGAAGGCACCGGCATGCGCCTCCACGTGATCACCGGACCCACCCACTGCAGCACCGCGATGTCGCGCACCATCCCGTTCGCTGCAGTGCCTGAGATGCGAAGCGCGGACGACGACAGCTTTGCCGCAAGCGGCGCAGGAAGCGGCGAGGCAGGCGCGATGGACTTGATGCGGCCCTGCATAGGCGGACACGCGACCGTGTCCCCGAGAACCTGCCCCAGCGAGTCCGTCCTCCAGGCCAGCGACTCGCGCGGAAGGATCTGCAGCGGACCCGGCGATGCTGGCGCGGGGGCGGCGGCCGCAGGCGGCGCCGGCGATGCGGGAGCGGGTGGTGCCGCAGGCGCAGCCACATCAACCGCTGCTGCCACGCAAAGGGCGATCACGGTGCTGAGCCCCCGCGGGCTGCGCTGCCAGTCCAAGGCAGCGAAAGGTCCCTTGGAGCCACAGACAGCTCCACCAGCTCGATGGGTGGGCCGTCTGGGCACAGGTGCACCGCGATGACCGAACCGCTGACCTGCTCCCGCAGCGACTGCATCGCCGTATCGCACTCAGCCTTCATGCTGGTCAGCTGCTGTCGCATGGGCTCGATCCTCGAGTCCCTCAGCCAGTTCCGGTACGCGGTGAGCTGCGTGACCAACGGCTGCTCCGCGAACTGCGTGCGCGCCGCCTGCGTGAGGTTCCTGTCTGCCTCCACTCGCCACGCCGCGTAGCCGGCCTGAATGGACTTCCGCTGGTCATCCTTCAGGGCGACCCCCGTCGGCGGCGTGGCGAGCGCGCCGATCCACTGCGACACCGCACGCTCCAGATCCGAGAGCTTTCGCTCCTCGGCGATCCCAGCCTGGAAACGTTCGGCGCAGGCGATCGTCTCCTGTTCAGCCACCGAAGGAGCCCACCCGAGCGCGAATGCAGACACCTCCGTGGGCACGGTGCCTGTCTTGCGTGCCGTCACTGTGCCCGCGCCGGTTTCGGCAGAGCCTCCGCCCACAAGGCTAATCGCATGCCCCCCCCACCCAATCACTGCTGCGCGGGCGAGCGCCCCAGGGATCGTGACATCGAACCGGTCGCTTCCGTTGCCGGCCACAGTCCACTTCCGCATGCGCGGCTTGCCGAGCCACGCCTCGCGCGATGTGCCATCGGCACACTGCGCATGGCACTTGACCTGGCTCGTGATCATCGACCACGACTCCGGCGTCTTCAGGTCCTGCTTGCCGAGCGCCGTGGCAGCCTTCGTTGCTCCCGCAAGATCCCATGTCCATGTGATGCCACTGTCATCCACCGATGCCATCGCGACCTCGCCGCCGTGCATCACGAGCGTTGTGCCGTCGGTGATCGCGAATCCGATGGACTCGATGGCCGAGGATGCGCCAAGCGAAGCCGTCGACACAGCGCATCCCGCGAGCGCCGGCCAGGCAATCCTGGCCATGTCGCTCCGCCCTGCACTTGACGCCAGCGCCGGCGCCCTCGGTGCCTCAATCGCGCTGTCGCGCGCCATGTCCTGCACTCCGGCCGTGGATTGGGTTGACTCGGCCTGACCACGGACCACTTGCGAGCGGCGGACACTCGTGGCGGCAATGCTTCCGCCATCCTGGGATGGCTCGGCTTGGGCGTCACTCGCACCCTCGGATTGAGGTGCGGAACTGCCGCCTGATGGCTGCTGGGCCTGAGGCCCTGGCGGGGCTGGCTCATCCGGTTCGGGCGCGGGTGGCGTACCCGCAGCAGATGGCGCCGGAGCGGCGGGGCGCAGCATCTTGAGCTGGGTCCCCTGATCGGCGATCGTCTTCTGGGCATCGGTGCGCCAGGCCTCGAGTGCCCTCACGGCCGCAAGCGCATCGGCCAGTTGCCGTGACGAGTCATCCCGCTGCTGTCTCAGCGTCTCCGACTCCTCGCCTGCCGCGCGGAACGAGTCCCTCTCCTCCTCTGCCTTGGCCACACGCCCCTGAAGGTCCACGATCTCGGCGCTCATCGTCCGCATGAGCACTGCGAGCACCGCAACGATCGCCAGCAGCGCCACCGCCGTGACCACGGCCACCGCGAGCGCAGTGCGCCCGCTCCGCACGACTGCGGGCGCTGGCTCGTCCA
>VERO01000126.1 GCA_018882625.1 Phycisphaerales bacterium
GGATCACGTGCCGGGCTTCATGCCCAGCAGGATCACCGCACCGACTGACAGGATGAAGTAGGGGACCAGCGCCGCTGCGCCCGCGTAGTCCTTGGCCAGTCGCTGGCCGAAGAACAGCATCACGATGTTGAGGGCTGCGAGCTGCGCGCCACGAAGCGCGAGCGCGGTGTCGCCCGAGAGCGCGATCTGCGTTGCGCCGACCGCGCAGATGGCGCCGGCCACGCATTCGGTGACCAGGATTGTCGCGAGCATCGGCGCCACCATGGACCTGAGGGGGCTCTTCGCGAAGTGGCCGGTGAGCCACTGGAGGTTGCCGCGGAAGTCCACTGCCTTGTCGATTCCCGACTGCAGGAAGAGGATCGCCAGCAGCGCAGCGGCAAGCAGCTGTGCAGACACCATCGGTTCGAGAAGTCGGTCGAGCATCGTGGAAACCCTGATCTGATGGGGGTGATTCACAACTTCGCGGGCGCGCGCTGCGCTGCCCGGATATCGTATCTCTCCCTTCAGTACCAGCATCGCAGTCACAGAGGAGAAGACCATGAGCGCCACCATGACCCCGTCCGCCGGCAAGTGCCCCTTCATGAGCGGCTTCCAGCAGAATGCGTCGCAGGCACCGAGCAACCGCGACTGGTGGCCCGATCGCCTCGATCTCTCTGCGCTGCGACGCAACTCGGAGAAGTCGGATCCGATGGGCCCTGAGTTCAGCTACGCGAAGCAGTTCAAGTCGCTGGACCTCAAGGCCGTGTGCGCGGATCTCCACGCACTGATGACCGACTCGCAGCCGTGGTGGCCTGCGGACTACGGTCACTACGGTCCGCTCTTCATCCGCATGGCCTGGCACGCGGCGGGCACCTACCGCATCAGCGACGGTAGGGGCGGCGCAGGCACCGGCATGCAGCGCTTCGCGCCGCTCGACAGCTGGCCCGACAACGTCAACCTCGACAAGGCGAGGCGCCTGCTGTGGCCGATCAAGCGCAAGTACGGGAGCCAGCTCTCGTGGGCTGACCTGATGATCCTCGCCGGCAATGTCGCGCTCGACTCGATGGGCCTCAAGACCTTCGGTTTCGGTGGCGGCCGCGCGGACGTGTGGGAGCCGGACGGCACGTACTGGGGCGTGGAGGGCACGTGGCTCGGCGACAAGCGCTACCGCGGCGAGCGCGAGCTCGAGAACCCGCTCGCGGCCGTGCAGATGGGCCTCATCTACGTAAACCCTGAGGGCCCAAACGGCAATCCCGACCCAATGCTCGCCGCGCGTGACATCCGCGAGACGTTTGGTCGCATGGCGATGAATGACGAGGAGACTGTCGCCCTCATCGCGGGCGGACACACCTTCGGCAAGAACCATGGCGCCGCGCCCGCATCGCACCTTGGTGCGGATCCCGAGGCAGCGCCACTGCACCAGATGGGCCTTGGCTGGAAGAACAGCTTTGGAACTGGGCACGGCAGCGACACGATCACGAGCGGCCTCGAGGGTGCGTGGACGCCAACGCCCACCACCTGGGACAACAGCTACTTCGACACGCTCTTCGGCTACGAGTGGAAGCTCACCAAGAGCCCCGCGGGCGCGCACCAGTGGATCCCGACGGACGAGTCGGCCAAGACCGCGGTGCCCGATGCCCATGATCCGAAGCGCCGGCACGCTCCGGTGATGCTCACCACAGACCTCTCGCTGCGCACGGATCCGGCGTACGAGAAGATCTCGCGTCGCTTCCACAAGAACCCCGCCGAGTTCGCTGACGCCTTCGCACGCGCATGGTTCAAGCTGACCCACCGCGACATGGGCCCCAAGCCGCGCTACCTCGGCTCGATGGTCCCCAAGGAAGACCTCATCTGGCAGGACCCGGTGCCGGCTGTCGCCCACACGCTCGTTGACGCGGCCGATATCGCTGCGCTGAAGGCCAAGGTGATGGCGTCTGGCCTCACGGTGGCGCAGCTGGTGCGCACTGCGTGGGCATCGGCGTCGACGTTCCGCGGTTCGGACAAGCGCGGCGGAGCCAATGGCGCGCGTGTTCGCCTTGCGCCTCAGAAGGACTGGGCGGCCAACAACCCGGCCGACCTCGCCAAGGTGCTCAAGTCGCTCGAGGCGATCCGGGCGGAGTTCAACGCGGCACACGCGGCGGCGAAGAAGCAGGTCTCGCTCGCTGACCTCATCGTGCTTGCCGGATGCGCCGCAGTGGAGCACGCCGCCAAGGCCGCGGGAGTCACGGTCACGGTGCCCTTCGCACCGGGCCGCACCGATGCGACCGAGGCGCACACGGACGCGGCGTCGTTCCTGGTGCTCGAGCCCTCGGCGGACGGCTTCCGCAACTACCTCGCGCCTGGACAGGCGCGTCGCGCAGAGCACCTGCTCGTGGACAAGGCAGATCTCCTCACGCTCACGCCGCCTGAGATGACCGCGCTCGTGGGCGGCATGCGCGTGATGGGCGCCAACTACGACGGCTCATCGCATGGCGTTCTTACGGGCAGGCCAGGTGCGCTGAGCAACGACTTCTTCGTGAACCTGATCGACATGGGCACCGAGTGGTCGCCCGCGTCGGGCGGCGAGGACATGTTCGAGGGCCGCGATCGCGCGACTGGCAAGGCCAAGTGGACCGCCACGCGTGTCGACCTCGTCTTCGGCTCCAACTCGGAGCTGCGCGCACTCGCCGAGGTCTACGCGAGCGACGACGCCAAGGAGAAGTTCGTGCACGACTTCGCCGCCGCGTGGCACAAGGTGATGAGCCTCGACCGCTTCGACCTCGCGCGTTAGCGCCGCGGCCATAGGTTCCGGCGCCACGAGAAGGGGCCCCGTCTTCGGTTGGCCCGTCGTGATCCTGCGTCCCGGTGCAGTCCTAGGATTGCGCCATGGTGCAGCGACCCGAGTCCATTGAAGTCAGCAAGTCAGCCGCGGCAGATGCGCAGCCACGCACCGGCGGCCCTCCCGAGCGCCTGATGCTCGCCGGCAGCCGGCCGCGCCTGGAGGAGCTGTGGCGCACCATGCGCATCGCTGCGGAGTTCATCCGCGGATTCCGGCAGCTGCACTTCGTGGGGCCGTGCGTGACCGTGTTCGGCAGCGCGCGGTTTGCCCCGGGCAACCCCTGGTACGAGATGGGCCGGCAGGTCGGAGCTGAACTGGGACGCGGAGGATTCACCGTGATGACCGGAGGGGGCCCGGGCATCATGGAGGCGGCCAACCGCGGTGCGCGCGAGGTGGGCGCGCCGAGCCTTGGGTGCAACATCCTGCTGCCGATGGAGCAGGATCCGAACCCGTACTGCGACCGGTGCATCGAGTTCAAGTACTTCTTCGTGCGCAAGGTGATGCTGCTGAAGTACTCGTACGGCTTCGTGGTGCTGCCGGGCGGGTACGGCACGATGGACGAGCTCTTTGAGACGCTCACCCTCATCCAGACCGCGAAGATGGCGGGGTTCCCGATCGTGGTGATGGGACGCTCGTACTGGGATGAGCTCGACGACTTCATCCGCAACCGGATGATCCCTGACGGCACCATCTCTCCTGAGGACATCGACCTCGTCAAGGTGACGGATGATCCCAAGGAAGCGGCGGACTTCGTGGTCGACATGTCCCAGCGCAAGTTTGGCCTGCGCCGCGGCGTGCCGCCGACCCCGCGCTGGTGGCTGCTCGAGCGGTAGTGGCGCGCAGTGGCGCGTGCGCCGGCTCGCCTACCTTGACGCGCCATGATCACACTGTCGCCCGTCACGGCACGCATCGTGTCGCCTGCGCTGCTCGTGCTCTCCAACCTCTTCATGACCTATGCGTGGTACGGGCACCTGCGCGACGCCAAGAATGCGCCGCTCTGGATCGCCATCGGCCTCAGCTGGGGCGTGGCACTCCTTGAGTACTGCTTCCAGGTTCCAGCGAACCGCATCGGATTCCAGCAGGCGGGCTACTCCCTGGCGCAGCTCAAGGTGATGCAGGAGGTGATCACGATGGCGGTGTTCGCCGCATTTGCGACGTGGTACATGAAGGAGCGGATCACGCTCGACTTCCTGTGGGCGGGCATCTGCCTGGTGGCGGCGGCATGGTTCATGTTCCGGGGAGTGTCGACCGCTCAGCCTTGAGCGCGGTCCGCGTGCCGCACCGGCAGTTGGGCGCGGATGACCGGATCACGCGACCCTGAAATCGCCAGGTCGCATCGCATAGACGAGACGCGTGGATGGGGTGCCATCGACGTCGATCTGCTGTCGGCTGTGCAGCCGCGCGCCGATGCGCTCGAGCGCGCGCTGCGAGGGAGCGTTCTCCGGGCTCACGTGGAACCACACCGTGCTGGCCCAGCGGAACGCGTGATCGAGCATCAGTCGCTTCATCTCGCGATTCGTGCCGGTGCCCCAATGGGCACGCTCGAGGAACGTGTAGCCGATGATCACGCTTCCCTCAGCCGCGTCCCAACCGTAGTAGCGGCTTGCCCCGACGATGCGCGTCGACCCGCGGTCGATGGCGACGAGGCCGCCCCCGCACGCGATCGCCCCTGCGAAGTACCGCTCGAACACGGCACGCTCGTGCCGGTCCCTGACCGAGTGCTGCGCCCAGATGAGCGGGTCGCTCGCGGCGGCATGGAGAGGGTCGAGGTCCGTGGGGATTATCGGGCGGAGCGTGATCCGGGGACCGATCAGGGTCGGTTGCCAGTCTGGGATCATCGCGGCAGGGTCGGGATCAGGATGTGTCGGCATTCTGGAGGCCCTATAACACGCGCGGCACTGCACAACTCCTTCAAGAGCTGACGCACCGTTTGAACGATCGGATCGAACCTGCTCCCAAGATCCTTGTCAAGGTCCATTTCCGGTGCACCTTGATGGCGGAGTCGGTCGATGGACCGATGCGGCGCGGATGACGCTGGGTTTGGTTGGATGCCCGTGTGTACCGGCATCCCGATACGCCCGGGTCCCGTGAACCGCGCAGAGGTGAGGAGAGGATTCACACATGGATTCCCTATCGAGACGCTTGAGTTCCCACTTCGCGTTGTGTGCAGCGGCGGCGGCAGGCGTAGCCGGCAGCGCCGCAAGTGCGCAGGTTGTGTGGCACACGTACGGGACCAACGGCATTCAGGTGCCGGCGAACGGGGATGGCCTGTACTTCAACCTGGTCACCGGCGCCACGGGAACATCGGCGGGCGCGGTCGGCGGCGGTCTGTTCATGAATCCGTACGGCACGTCCCCGGCAACTATCACGTGGTTTGCGACGAGCGCGGGTGGGAGCTGGCGCGGCGTGAACATCGGCGGGTACGCCAACGAAGTGAGCAACGTCGGCATCGGGTTCACTGTCGGCAGCAGCGTCCCGGATTCGGGTGCCGCCGGAACCCCCCGGTTCAACACTTCGGCTGGCACGAGCTGGGCGGATGGCTTACCCGGCGACTTCAGCCTCAACGCACTGAACTACTTCGGATTCCGCTTCGTCTTCAACAACGCGACCCACTACGGGTTCGGCGTGATGCGAGTGGGTGCGGACCTGGCAGATCGCCACATGATGGGCTTCGCGTTCCAGAGCACGGCTGGCGCGTCCATCACGACGACTGCCATCCCGGCTCCGGGCGCGCTTGCGCTACTGGGCGCCGCCGGACTCATGGGCTCGCGTCGCCGTCGCGCGGCTTGAGCGTGAGGTGGCGCTGGCAGGCGCCAAAGGCCTCGATCCACGGGCTTGATTCGGATGGGCGGTCATCATGGCTGCCCGACGTTCGCGTGTGCCTAGCCTTGCCTTACCGATGGATCCGACCTCTTCTCGGTTGGCGCGGAGGTTGCTCATCATCGGCTGGGACGCCGCCGACTGGGTGTTCATCGACCCGCTGCTGAGCGCGGGTGCCATGCCCAACTTGGCTGCGCTGTTGCAGCGTGGGGTGCGCAGCGGCCTGACGACCCTCGATCCCAAGCTCTCGCCGCTGCTGTGGACGTCGGTGGCGACCGGCAAGACGGCCGACACGCACGGCATACTCAACTTCGTCGAGCCTGACCCTGCCGGCACAGGCCTGCGCCTGGTGAGCAGCACATCGCGCCGCACCAAGGCGATCTGGAACATCTTCAGCCAGTGCGGCCTGCGCACCCATGTGGTCTCCTGGTACGCGTCCCACCCCGCCGAACCCATTCGTGGTGTGTGCGTCAGCAACCAGTGTGCGATCTCGGTGACATCGGCTGCTGAGGTGTCGGGACCCATGCCGCCGCAGTGCGTCCACCCGGAGGCTGATCGCGATGCCATTGCGGCGCTGCGCGTTGCCGCGAGTGCGCTGGAGCGGGACGGGCTCAGCGGGTACGTGGCCGGCGAGGCATCCTCAATCGACCCGGAGGATGCACGTCTTCGGCGGGCGCTTGCGGCGCACCTCGCGCAGGCGCGCTCTGTCCACGCCATCGGCATGCACCTGCTGAAGCGGGATGAGTGGGACTGCATGATGGTCTTTCATGACCTCATCGATGCGCTCGGCCACCACTTCATGGAGCAATCGCCTCCGCGCATGCGCCACATCCCGCTCGAGCGGTTCAACCGCTTCTCGGGGGTGATGGCCGCGGCGTACCGCGAGCAGGACCGGATGCTTGGCGAGGTGCTTGCTGCTGCGGGATCAGGCACCACAGTCATGATCCTCAGCGATCACGGGTTTCACAGCGGCGAGTCGAGGCCTGTGATGACCGGTCCCGCCATGTCGGGAGAGCGGCTCGATGCCGAGGCGATGTGGCACCGGCCGATCGGCATGCTTGCGATGGCGGGGCCGGGAATCAGGGCGGGTGCGGCTCCAGTCCATCCGGGCCTGCTCGACATTGCGCCTACAGCGATGGCGCTGATGGGAGTTGCAG
>VERO01000127.1 GCA_018882625.1 Phycisphaerales bacterium
GCACATGTGCCGTGGCGGGATGCGACCGGATAGCGCTCACCAGGTCCGCCATCACCCGCACCGCGAGCGTCGTGCTCGCGCTCGCCGCAACGAGATCCGTCGCATGGCCTCCGCGGTCCGGATCGATCGCATCGACAAGATCCGCCGTCGGCATATTCGCGCCGAGGAACTCGACATCCCACCCGTCGGCATCGAAGAGGTCAGCGACCATCCGGATGCCGACCTCGTGGAGGTCTCCGCCCACCGCAGTCGCGACCACGCGCATGCCGCGCGAGGCACGCGTCGGCACAGCCGCCCGGAGCCTCGCCATGATCATCTGCGTGGCGCCGGTGCAGTAGTGCTCGTCGGCGATCGTGGCCTCCTGGAGGTGCCACATGCGACCCACCTCGGCGAGCGCCGGCATCAGGATGCGCTCGTACACGTGGCCGAGCGTGGCCCCGCCTGCGAGAGCCGCAGCCGCGATCTCAGCGGCGCCCTCCCGGTCGCGCTGGAGAAGGCGCAGCAGGTACATGCGGGCGTCGCGAGCCTCTGGCGCCTCGACTCCAGTTGCGAGCGCGTCGCCCGCAGCCGCCGAGGAGCTCACCGACTGGATCCGCTGCACGGCGAGCGCGAGCATCGGCTCGGCGCGCATCCACACCGGACCTGGCACCTGCTCCTGCAGCGTGCGGCCAAGCGCATCGATGCTCGCACGCAGGTCAGACTCGGCCATCTCGCGCGCGATGAACGCCGTGCGTGACCATGCCGCGTTGGACGCGAAGAGCTCGGCGCGCGCCGCCGCGATCGCCTCCACCAGATGGTTGAGGCGCGACTGCATCTCGGAGCGCCACAGCCGGCGTCCCGCCGATCCATAGCGCGCCTCCATCGACGGATCGGCGTCGTACAGCGCATCGGTCGACCATGCGGCCACCGCGCGCGAGACTGCCTCGAGCGCATCCGCTGCTGCGCGGTCGTGCGGATCCATCATGCCCACCAGTTCGGCGGCGCCCAACCGCCGGATTCAGCGCAAGAAACCTCGGTCTCCGGAGCCGCGCCGGGGCGACTCCAGCGCCTCCCGATCAGCGCCGGTCGCCGAAGATGAGGGCCAGCCGGAAGACCAGCTGCAGGGCCTCCCAGTAGATCCAGATCAGCGTGGCCATCAGCCCGAATGCGAGGTACCACTCCATGTCGGCCGGTACCCCCGCCTTCACGGCCTCGTCCACCTGCCTGAAGTCGACGATCAGCCAGAGCGACGCGACCAGCATGATGAACACATTGAGGCCCAGGCCCACCAGCGCCGCGGTGCCGCCCTCGAGCGCGCTGCCGATGCCGATGAAGGGCATCTTGATCCCGAAGAGGCCCAGCACGAACGAGGCCAGGAAGGTCAGCATGATGCCGATCGTCAGCACCGTGAGCCCGCGCTGGAACGTGGCGCCGCCCTTGAGCAGGCCCGTCTTGTAGGCGAGCAGCATCGCCGCCACCATCGCCATGACGATGACGAACGCCTGAAGCGCCAGGCCCACTCCGACCTTGATGCCCTGGCTCGCGAGCACAGCCTCGAGCATCACGGCCACGCTGCCCATCGCCACGCCCTGCGCCGCCGAGTAGATCACCAGCAGCGCCGCCGCCACCTTGGGGGACGAGCGCACCGCGAACATGGACACGATGACCACGAGGAACGACACGATCATGGCGATCATCGTGATGGCGGGGAACCGCGTGCACACCGCGGCACCGATGCCGCCGGCGACCGCCGTCAGGAGCGTGCATCCCGCGACCTTGTTGATGACGCCGTTGACGCTCGCGGCGCGAGGCGCAGTGAACACGCCGGCGTTCGCGGCGGTGTTGAGTGAACTGTCGGCCAGGATGGGGTTGCTTGACTGCAGAAGGCTCATGGGTGTGCTCCGTGTGGCGCAAATGATAGGCGCGATGCCGCACACTGCACCGCCACCACGTGGCGCGCGCCGGCGCGACGCCCCCGGGGCGAGGTCCGGCCCGTCAGGCGGCGTGCGCAGCGCCCTGCGCGGCCTGCATGCAGCGCTGGACCTGGGCGATCACCGTGGCCTGGTGCTGCGGATTGTGGATGAAGTCGAAGGCCATTCCCGCGTAGGTGCGCTGTGCGCTGTCGAGGTGCGTATGCGCCAAAGTGGCAGACGCCACGATCGGCACGGGCTGCCCCGCACCCAAGGGGATGCGCAGGAAGAACGTCCTGTGCCTGCCGAGCGCGGAGGCGTCCTTGGACTCCACGCGCAGGCCGACGCCGCCGCCGCCGAGATTCATCAGCGTTGCCGGGAACGACGGCCCAACCTGCGGCATCGGCGCACTCTCGGATGGCGCCACGGGCGTGCCGCCGGCGGCATCCGCCAGCGCCACCGCCGCGAACGCGGCCTCGTTCGCGCGCTCCGCGGACACCACGGACTTGGGGTCCAGCAGCGGCCATACCTCGACCTGCGGGAGCGCGAGCCCCGCGGTCTCGAATCGGGTGTGGCGCCGCATGCAGCGCTCCACCGCATCGGGAAGCTCCAGCCTGATGCGCGCAGTCCGGGCGCCCCCGCCGTGCACGTCGGCGACCTTCACCGAATGGAACTTCCACCTGTTCTGGCCCACGGTGATCGCTCCGACCACAGGCGTGCCGTCGGCGATCGGCATGACCGTGCCAAGCGCCACCGGCGCCTCCACGACGACATGCTCATCCTCGAGATCCGTGACGCGCAGGCGCCACACGAGATCCGCAGCGCCTGCGGACTCGACCGGATCGTGAAGGCCCGGGCGCGCGACAGCGACCTCAATGGTGCCGCCGCGCTCGAAGACCTGCTGCATGCTGCGGCGCCACTCGGCGGTACGTGAACGGGATGCGGGCATGAAGTGATGCTAGCCAGCGCGCACACGCGAGGCGGCACGAATCAGCTGCCGTGCAAGATCCGCGTCGGCGCGGCGCGCATCGGCATCGGGCCGCAGCCCGGCAAACCGGATCTCGTAGAGGCGCAGCGCCACCCGCTCGAGCGCCTCAGCCAGCTCGGGCCGAGTGCCGCGCAGCGCGCGCGCCCACGCCAGCGGCGTGAGATGCACGGGGCGGCGCACCCCCGCACGCCGGAGCGCCTCCGCCGACTCGACCCAGAAGCGCGCATCCCGGCGCATCCGCCTGCGCTCGGACGCGTCAAGCGGGCCGAGCGCCAGCAGCGCGCGCTCCCTCCGGCGCGCCCTCGCCACGCTGACTGCGGTCCACACGCCGAGCAGCGCCACCCCGCCGAGGCTCCCGAGCCATATGTAGCCCGACGGCCCCAGCAGGAACGCATTGTTCACGCGCTGCGCCCACTCCCCAATCCCCCGCACCACGCCGCCGAGCGCTTCGGAGAACTGGCGTGCGGTCGCATCCATCATGCGCGCCTGGCGCGCGCCGTCGAACGCGACGACGGACCTTGTCCACGCGAAGTCGATCGGGTCGTAGAGCCAGCGGAGCGAGTCCGCCCAGGTCCGCCCCTCCTCATGCAGCGCAATGAGGTCCGCGGCAGGCGTCGGGTCGTACATCGACCACTGCACCGGTCCGGTGAGCACCTCGACCCACGCGTGCGCGTTCGACTCACGCACCACGTAGACGCCCGCGATGTCGTCATACTCGAGCGCAACGTAGCCGACCACCACCCGGGCGTCGACCCCGACAGACCGGCACAGCGCGGCCATCGCGCTCGCGTAGAGCTCGCAGTGCCCGAACCGGTAGTCGCGCAGGAACAGGTCCACCGGATCGCGGCCCTCGCGCGAGATGAACCTCGAGAGGTCGGTCGTGTAGCGGAACCTCGGCGGCTGCAGCCATGCGTCGAATGCGGATGCGATGCGGCGCGCACGCGCCCAGCGGTCATCGCCCTCCATCGCCGCATCGCCGTCATCGCCCAGCCCCGACTCCGCCAGGATCCTCAGGGCCTCCTCGCGCACCTGCGGCACGGGGAACTCCTCCGGGCCGATCGACGGCCTCTGACCCCACGACAGGCTCTCGATGACCGACGCGCCAGGGAACGGCCGCACCTTGACCTGGTACGTCGAGTACCGGCCAGCGTCATCGGCGCCGAGGTCGCGCAGCGTGCCCGTCGCCGGCTCGAGCACGACCGTGCGAGGCGCGCTCGCCGACACGGCCACCGGTGCCCATGCGGTGAACATCGCATCCGTGACGAGCGCGCGCATCTCGACGACCTGCGTCCAAGTGTCCACGCGCGTGTCGATCGGGGGGTTGCCGAGGTTGGAGAAGTTCCCGGGATCGATGCGGAAGGTGATCTGCACGGGATTCACGCTCGATGCGCGCCACCGTGCGTCGGAGGGCTCGTACGAGTCGAGCACGGCGCCGCGCAGGTACGGCGTGCCCGCGAAGCGCACCGCCTGTCCGGCCGAGTCGAGCCAGCGCACCACCAGGACCTCGCGGCGGCTCGTCGAGATGCGGTCTCCCGTGCGGAGCCGGATCTCGGGCGCAAAGCCCGCCGTTCCGGGTCCGCCGCGGCGCAGGAGTCCGGGCGGATCGCGCCACAGGCGCGGGAACACCAGGAACACCACCGACGCCACCGCCAGCACCATCACGCTCGCCACGATGGCCACGCCGCGCAGCGAGACGCTGCTCCGCAGCGGAAGCTCCGGAGGCGGCGCGGGCGACAGCGCGTGTGGCGGCATCCGCCGCGCATCGGCGGCGCGCTCGGAGCCGACCGCCAGCCGGTAGGCCGTGACCGCCATCACCGCGGCGACTGTCGCTGCCGCCACGGAGAGGCCCACAAGAAGGCCCGTGCTCAGCATGCAGGATGCGACCACCACGCCGGCCGAGAGCGCGATGACGGACCGCTCGTCGACCGTGCTGCGCCTCGAGAAGAGCATGATGACGAGCACGGCACCGAGCGCACGCCCCGTGATGGCGATGAGGTCCGCAAGGCCGCGCGTGTCGAGGCCCACGACCACCGCGCCCACCACCACCGCTCCGGAGAGGATCCCCGCCACCCACTTCGGCAGCGGCCGCCCGCGCGGGCCCTCGAGCGCATACCAGCTCGCCGCGCACAGCAGCAGGCTGCCTGCGAGCATCGGCATGCTGCGCTCGGCGAGCGAGAGCGCCGCGAGCGACACCGCGGACAGCGCGAGCGACCTCAACCGGCACTGGCGGAGCAGGTTCATGGCTGCCGCATCTCCGGGAGCTGAAGCGCGGTCAGGTGCATCGCCCCCGGACCTCCGATGGCGGTGTCGGCGCGCGCGGGGTGCACGACGATCGTGACCGCGCCGCGCACGCTGTCGGGCTCTGGCGCGAGCGCAGAACGGCCCGTGCTGCCCTCGCGGGACGCCGCCGATGCGCCCTCGCGCGCCGCATCGAGATCAATCGCGGCCAGCATGCTGTAGAGGCGCTCGAGGTGCCACGCGCCGCGCCGGAATGCGGAGCTCGCAGGACCCGATGCAGGCTCGGGCGGCATGCCCGCGATGCGCAGCGACACCTCCCACCCCTCGCGCTCGGCGTGCGAGAGCAGGCTCGCGCACAGCGTGATCGCATCCTCCTCGCGCTGGCGCGCATCGGCGCCGGGCTCGATCATGCGGGCCACCTGCGCGGTGGGTGCCACAACATCAAGGATCACGAGCAGCCGCCTCGGGGCCGGCGTCGACCGCTCCACGACGACCGGGTCCTCGAGCAGCGTGCTGCGCTTCCAGGCCACGTGACGCTGCGGATCCCCGGGCACGTAGGGGCGCAGCCCGCGGAAGTCATCCCCGCCGCCCTGGCCGTCAGCTACACGCTGTCCCTGGCCGATCCCTGTGCGCACCAGCCTGGCGAACGAGATCGGCCGCAGCGGCACAGTCTGCGGATGTACGAGGATCTCGCGCGGCTGCGCGGTCGTCACGGACTTCTCCATGAGCCCGAATGGGAACTGGCTCGACGCGACGCTCGACTCGAGCCTGATGCGGCCACGCCGGCGCGGCCACAGCACGCCCTCGACGTGCGCCGACTGGCGCGCACCGCAACGCGCGAGCCACGCATGCGACTGGGTCGCCGCCGCCGGGTCGATGCGGGTCTCGGCGATGCGCAGGTCGACGATCGGCCACAGCCAGTTCGCGTTGGTGACCTCGTAGCGGATGACCAGCGGGCGGCCGACCGATCCGGGACCTGGCTCGAGCCTCCTCACGCGCACGCCCATCAGCATGGCGCCGGACACGATGCCCGACACGAGGATCCACGCGACCATCGCGCTGAAGACCCACACCAGGAGATTGCCGGCGCGGCTTCCCGCGGCCACACCGACGAAGACGACCAGCGCCAGGAAGAGCACGCCCGGCAGCGCGATGCGGTAGCGCCGGCGCATGTGCATCGGAGGCTGGGACGGCATGCCGGATCAGCGCGGGAACGCGCCGGGGCCGCTGAAGCTGTCGGCCTGCCGGCGCAGCGAACCGCCCGACTCGGGCTCGCTGAACGGCACCGCACGCCCGCGCGTGAGCGTCCCGACCACCCTCCACCCGTCAGGCGAGCCCGGCAGCTCCACCGACTGCTCGGCGCCCTTGTAGCCGTTGCGCCTGATGCGCACGAGCCAGCGCTCCTCCATCCATCCGGCGCCGAAGTCCTGCAGCACCATCGTGAACTCGCCGCGCTCGTCGGTGCGCGCCGTGCCCACGAGCTTGCGCTTGGGCGTCTGAGGATCGCGGTAGAGCTCGACCATCGCACCGCCGACGGGGGCGCCTCCGACATCCTCCGCCTGACTCCGAGGCAGCACGTCCACGCTGTCGAACCCGCCCTCCACGACACGTCCCGACAGGTGGTACCCGCACCCGGAGAGCGCCACCACGAGC
>VERO01000128.1 GCA_018882625.1 Phycisphaerales bacterium
ACGTCGATGCGGACCGTCTCGCCCTGCATTGAGCCCACGGAGGTCACCGTGAGCACGCTGCGCTCGCCCTCCCGGAGCACGCCCATGGTGCCGCGCTGCAGCTTGCGCCGCTCCGCCGGGTCGAGCCCGGCGAACGACTTCAGCATGTCCACGGTCCGGGTGGCGAGGTCGCCGGCGATCGGGTCGCGGCGGACCTTCATGGTGTCCACGGTCAGCTGCACCTGCGCGCCCTGCTTGGTGAGCGCCATCTCCGCGCGCGTCGCGCGCCCGTCGAAGGCCGCGAGGATGAGCTGCTCGAGGGTCGAGTAGGCCTCGAAGGCCGGGTCCTTGCGGTCGGGCACCGGGTGCTCGGAGCGGTCCTTGGCCTGGAAGCGCAGGGTGGCACCCGCCCGCGCCGCCTTCGCGCGGCGCTCGGCCGACATCCTGGCGAAGTCGACGTTCAGGAAGGAGAGCGGCTTCGCCTTGGTGCCCGCGAGCGCCTTGTTCCGGAACGACATGTACCACGCGCACGGCGCCACCAACAGCGCGACCATGACCGGAAAGCCGGCGAACCACGTCGGGATGAGGACGGCCGCAAGCAGCGCCGCGGCGCCGAAGGCCAGGAAGGTCGCCGCCCACTTCTGGGGCTTCAGGTTGTAGTAGGCGGCATCCTTCTCGAGCTTTCCCGAGACGACGGCGGCGTAGGGGACGAGGACGCCGATGGTGACGAGCGGCTTCGCCACGCTCATCAGGAACATCGGGACCGGGGTCTCGGCGAGGATCGTGGGCGCCATGGGAGCGTTCTCGTTCGTGGATCAGCGGCCGACCATCGACGCGCCCTGGGAGATGCCCTTGAGGCGCATCCGCAGTTCCTCGGGCTTCGGGGTGGACTGGAGCGCGATGCTCTGGTGGATGTACTCCTTCTCCACCAGGTCGACCAGCGAGCTGGTGAAGTCGATCATCCCCGCGTCGCGGGTCTTGATGACGTCGAGCAGCTCGCCCTCGCGGCCCTCGAGGACGTACTTCTGCACCGCCGGGGTGTTGACCAGGATCTCGAGCGCGGGGATGCGCGCGATGTTCTGGTGCAGGGTGGGGAGCAGCTTCTGGTAGATGATCGCCCGCAGGTTGTAGGCCAGCAGCTTGCGGATCTGCTCGCGCTCGTTCACCGGGAAGAGGTCGTAGATGCGGCCGAAGGTCTGCCACGCGCTCGATGCGTGGATGGTGCCGAACACCAGGTGGCCGGTCTCGGCCGCACGGATGGCGGCCTCGAAGGTCTCGTAGTCGCGCATCTCGCCGACGAGGCACACGTCCGGGTTCTCGCGCACGAGCGCGCGGAGCGCATCGTTGAAGTTGGTGCAGTCGAGGCCGACCTCGCGCTGGTTGATGGTGGCCTTGTTGTCCGTGAAGATGTACTCGATCGGGTCCTCGATCGTGACGATGTGGACCTTCTTGCGCTCGTTGACGTACTGCAGCATCGCCGCGATCGACGTGCTCTTGCCCGAGCCCGTGACTCCGGAGAAGAGGATCAGCCCCTGCGCCATCATGGCCACGTCGCCGAGGATCGCCTTGAGGCCAAGCTCCTCGAAGGTCTTGATCTTGCTCGCGATGAGGCGTGCGGCGACCGAGGGCCGGCCGCGCGCCATGAAGAGGTTCACGCGGAACCGGCGCTTGTCGTCGTAGTCGAATGCGAAGTCGATGGATCCGTGGCGGGCAAAGTGATCGAGCTGGTTGGCGTCGAGGACGTCGCGGGCGACCTGGAACATCAGGTCGTCGGTCAGCGGGGGGGCGGTGAGGTCCTTGAGGGCGCCACGGTGGCGGACGCGGGGGGGGAGCCCGCTCTTGACGATGAGGTCGCTGGCCTCGATCGAGATGGTGGCCTTGAGCCACGACATCCAGGCCTGCCGGCCCTCGCCGGGCTGGGTGCCCCGCTTGGCGACGGGAATCGGGGTGAGAAGCTCGTTACGGCCGCTGGCGCTCACTGCTGGGTCTGCTCCTGAATGCGGGGAGCCTAGGAGGGTAGCACGGATCGCTGCGAGCCTGCGCCGGTGCCGGCGGTCAGGGCCCCTGCGGCCAGGCTGAACTGGTGCCGGCTCGGACGGGACGTTGACGGCACGCCCGCGAGAGCGCACACTCCCGCGATGGCGGACCTTGCGCAGCGGATCATCCAGGACGGGATCACCTTTGACGATGTGCTGCTGCTGCCGAGGGAGAGTTCCGTCACTCCCGATGCGGTGGACACCTCGGCGCCGCTGACCCGGCACATCCGGCTCGAGATCCCGTTGGTGTCCGCGCCGATGGATACGGTGACCGAGGCTCCTCTCGCTCGTGCGCTCGCCCAGGAGGGCGGCATCGGCATCATCCACAAGAACATGACGCCCGAGCGTCAGGCGCGCGAGGTCGCGAAGGTCAAGCGCAGCGAGAACGGCATCATCACGGATCCGGTGACGCTCTCTCCCGGAGACAGCGTGCAGCGTGCGATCACGCTCATGGCGGATCAGGGCGTCAGCGGCTTTCCCGTGACTGAGGATGGCTCCGCGCGCGGCCGGCTCGTGGGCATCCTCACGCGCCGCGATATGAAGTTCCTAGGCAAGAACGGGCGCGAGCTCAAGGTCAAGGACGTCATGACGGCTGAGGGGCTGGTGACGGCCGCGCCGAACACGCGGCTCGAGGATGCCGAGGCCATGATGACGCGCGCACGCGTCGAGAAGCTGCCGCTCGTCGACGCGTCCGGCCGGCTTGCGGGCATGGTCACGATGCGCGACGTCGAGAACACGATCACGCACCCGCGCGCCTGCCGCGACTCGCGCGGCCGCCTGCGGGTCGGCGCTGCGGTCGGGGTGCTGCAGTTCGAGCGTGTGGAGGCGCTGATCGCGGCGGAAGTGGACGTGGTCATCGTCGACACGGCGCACGGTCACAGCGCGAACGTGATCCGCACCGTGAAGGAGATCAAGTCGCGCTACGCGATCGAGGTGATCGCCGGCAATGTCGCGACTGCGGATGGCGCGCGTGCGCTTGCCGATGCTGGGGCCGATGCGGTGAAGGTCGGCATCGGCCCGGGCTCGATCTGCACGACGCGCGTGGTCACGGGCGTTGGCGTGCCGCAGGTGACGGCGATCATGAATGCGGTGGAGGGACTCGCCGGCACAGGCATTCCCGTCATCGCCGATGGCGGCATCAGGCTCTCTGGCGACATGGCGAAGGCGATCGCGGCGGGTGCAGGGTGCGTGATGCTGGGCGGGCTGTTCGCCGGCCTCGACGAGAGCCCGGGCGAGCTGGTGCTGCACCGGGGCCGGCGCTTCAAGAGCTACCGCGGCATGGGCAGCGAGGGCGCGATGGCCGCCGGCAGCGCCGACCGCTACGCGCAGGCGGGCAGCCGCAAGTTCGTGCCCGAGGGCGTTGAGGGGCGCGTCCCATACCGCGGCCCGCTCGCGGAGTTCACCTTCCAGATGGTCGGCGGGCTGCGTGCGGCGATGGGCTACTGCGGGTGCGCGACGCTCGAGGAGTTCCGTCGCGACACGCGCTTCGTGCGGATCTCCGCGGCGAGCGTCATCGAGAACCATCCCCATGACATCGTGATCACGCGCGAGGCGTCCAACTACTCGCGCGGCGCGGTGGCCGATGGCGACTGACGCGCGGCAGCCGCGCGCGTGCGCCCGTCGCGTTCGCCGGCGCGGGCCCGCAGCCCTGTGGGCGGCGGGCCGGCTGCGGTGTAGAGTGGCGCGTCCACGCAGCCGGCGTGGCGGAACTGGCAGACGCGATTGATTCAAAATCAATTGCCCCGGAAGGGGCGTGCAGGTTCGATTCCTGTCGCCGGCATTCGCATCCCATGACGACCGCACCGACGAGCCCTGCGCACGCCAGCGAGGCTGCGCTCCGCCAGATGGCGAGCGTCGCCGCGTTCGAGGAGGCGGCGCGCGCCCAGCTCACGCCGATGGCGTACGCGTACTACGCAGGCGGCGCCGGCGCCGAGCGCACGCTCTCACGCAACGCGGAGGCGTGGTCGCGCCTGTCGGTGTGGTACCGCGTCATGGTCGACGTGTCGCGCAGGTCCACGGCGACCACGCTGCTCGGCCAGCGCATTGCCGCGCCGCTGCTGGTCGCGCCGACCGCGCTGCACCGCATGGCATGCGATGACGGGGAGCTCGCGACGGTGCGCGCGTGCGGCGCCGCGGGAGTGCCGATGGTGCTGAGCAGCCTCTCCACGACGCGCATGGAGGATGTGTGCGCGCATGCGACCGGCCCCGTGCTCTTCCAGCTCTACATCGGGCAGGACCGTCCATTCGTGCGAGACCTTGCGCAGCGTGCGGAATCCGCAGGTTGCGCGGCAATCGAGCTCACAGTGGACACGCCGGTGTGGGGGCTGCGCGAGCGCGAGCAGCGCACCGGATTCCGGGTGCCCGATGGCATGGGTGTCGTCAACCTCTACCGCGAGGGATACGAGGGCCCGACAGGGCACTCGGGCGTGGGCATCGCACAGGCTCTTGGATGGACGATCGACGCATCGCTCTCCTGGCGCGATCTCGAGTGGCTCTGCGCACAGACGCGGCTTCCGGTGCTCGTGAAGGGAATCTGCCGTGCGGATGATGCGCGCCACGCGCTCGCGTCGGGCGCTGCAGGCATCGTGGTGAGCAACCACGGCGGACGCCAGCTCGATGGCGCTCCCGCAACTGCCGAGGCGCTGCCCCATGTCGTGGATGCGGTGGCCGGCCGCGCACCGGTGATCGTGGACGGCGGCATCCGCTGCGGCACGGACATCCTGCGCGCGCTGGCGCTCGGTGCGGCGGCGGTGCAGGTGGGGCGACCCGTGCTGTGGGGGCTCGCGGTGGCAGGCGAGGCGGGGGCCAGGCGGGTGCTCGAGCTGCTCGTGGAGGACCTGTCGAGGTCGATGGCGCTCGGAGGCTGCCCGGATGTGGCGTCCGTGACGCGGGACCTGCTCTCTCCGTGAGCGGGCAGATCGTGGCGTGCCAGCTCGGCACGTGAGGTCGCGGGGGGCTCGGGGCCGGTGATTCTGGGCACTTGACTGCGGCCGCCCGGTATCCTAACAGATACCGAACGAATGGCGCCCCTGACCAACGAGATTCGCGACCGGATTGCGGCGCTGGCGCATCGTCCGGCACGTCGCGTGGCCACAGGCTGGGCTGGGATCGATGACGCGCTCGGCGGCGGCCTCGATGCGGATGCCATCCACGAATGGATCGCGGACGATAGGGGGCTCGGCGTCGCGCCGCGCGGCGTCCTGATCGCACTGGCCTGGCGCATGGTGGCGCTGGGCGATCCCGCTGCGGCGCGGCACGGTGCTGGCCTGGTGATCTGGATCGGGCGCTGGGTGTGGCCGTCGGTGCGTTCGCTCATTGGGCGCGACGGCAGCCGCGAGCTGCTCTTGAGGTCGCTGTGGGTGGATCCAGGCGATGCGGATGCGCGTGCATGGGCATTCGAGCAGGCGCTGCGCTGCGACGGCGTGTCGATGGGCGTGGTGGACGGCACCGGCTTCAGCCGCGCGCTGTCGCGGCGGCTGCAGCGTGCGGCCAACCGCAGCGCGGTGACGTGCGCGGAAGGCACGCGCGCGCGTCCGCCTGCGCTGGCGTGCGTCGTGAGACCCTGGCGAGAGCGCGATGCGCTCGGATCGGCATCGACACGCTGGATTGTGATGCCAGCACCGGCGGATGCGCAGGACGAGTCGCCCCGGTGGACGGTGCGCCTGCACCGCGCGCGTGGCCACAGCGCGGCCGTGATGTCATCGGCGCTGGCCGGTGCAGGCGTCGGCCTGGCCGCCACGGTGCGCGCACCATGGCAATGGAGGGGATGAGCATGGCCAGCGCACGATTCGCCGCAGTGCTGTGGCCACGCCAGTCGCATGGAGGTTCGCAGGCGGAGAGCCATGCGCAGGCGGCTGGCGATGTGCCGGCTGGGGTCGGCACGCAGGCCAATGCGCTCCATGATGCGCGCGCGCTCAAGGCGTTCGCGCGCTGGTGCCTGCGCTACTCGCCGCTGGTCTCGGTCGAGGAGTCGCCGGGGCCGCCTGCCGTCGTCATCGACATCACGGGGTGCGGCCGGGTGCACGGCAGCGAATCAGGCTTGCGCCGGCGCATCGTGCGCGAGTGCGCGGCGCGCGGCATGCGGGTGCGCGTGGGCCTCGGCAGCGCTCCTGCGGAGGCGCTCGTGCGCGCGCATGGCGGGGACGATGTCGACGAGGCGCCGGTCGAGGCGCTGCGCATCGGCGCCGAGATCGTCGAGTCGCTGCATGCGGTCAACGTGCGCCGCATCGGCGAGCTGCGCGAACTGCCGCGGCCGGCGCTGCTGGCGCGCTACGGCATGGCGCTGCTGATGCGCCTGGAGATGCTCGAGGGCACGCGCCGTCAGGCGCTCGTGCCCGTGCGCGAGAGACCAGCGCCTTCGGCGGCGCTCGAGTGCGACGGACCTGTGCAGGATGCGGCTGCCGTGCGCGAGGCATGCGCCTGCCTGCTGCGCGAGCTGTGCGTGCAGCTGGCGGACCGCCGGCGCGGCGTGCGCGAGCTGCACATCGACTGCTCGCTCGCGGGGCGCCAGCGCACGAATGTCACGATCCGGCTTGGCATGCCCAGCCGCAGTGCACGGCACCTGATGTCGCTGGCCATGCCGCATCTGGAGCGCATGGCACTTCCTCTCCTCCTGCTGCACGGCGCCGCGAATCGCGCGGTGGAGGCGGAGTCCACGGAACTGGCGTGCGACGCGCTGGCCCGCCGAAACGGGAAGGCACTCTACGAGCGGGTCATCGTCCCCGGC
>VERO01000129.1 GCA_018882625.1 Phycisphaerales bacterium
CTACGTGGACTGCGGCACATCCGGCGGCGTGTGGGGGCTCGAGCGCCGCCACTGCCTGATGACCGGCGGAGATGATGTCGCGGTGAAGCGGCTCGATCCGGCCTCCAAGGCGCTCGCCCCGGGCCGAGGCGACATCCCGCGCACGCCCGGACGGGAGAAGATGGGCGGCACCGCCGAGGAGGGCTACCTCCACTGCGGCGCCTCAGGCGCGGGCCACTTCGTCAAGATGGTCCACAACGGCATCGAGTACGGGCTGATGGCCGCCTACGCCGAGGGCCTCAACATCCTGAAGATGGCCAACGCGGGCAAGCACGCCCGCGAGATCGACGCGGAGACCACCCCCCTGCGCAACCCCGAGCACTACATGTACGAGTTCAACCTCGCGGATGTGGCCGAGGTGTGGCGCCGCGGCAGCGTGATCGCGAGCTGGCTGCTCGACCTCACCGCGCAGGCGTTCGCGGGCGACCCCAAGCTCGACACCTTCGCGGGGCGCGTCAGCGACTCGGGCGAGGGACGCTGGACGGTGCAGGCCGCGATCGACGTGGGCGCTCCTGCGCACGTGCTGAGCGCGGCGCTCTTCGACCGTTTCGAGAGCCGTGACGCGGCGCACTTTGCCAACAAGGTGCAGTCCGCGATGCGCTTCGAGTTCGGCGGCCACCACGAGAAGCCGGCCGCGCCGGCCAAGGCCTGACCGTGGCAGCAGACCCATCGCAGGCGTGCGACGCCTTCGTGCTCTTTGGCGCGACCGGGGACCTCGCGCACAAGAAGACCTTCGCGTCGCTCCAGTCGCTGGTGCGGCGCGGGCAGCTGAACGTGCCCGTCGTGGGCGTGGCCAAGAGCGGCATGACGCTCGAGCAGCTCAAGGAGCGCGCCCGCGACGGCATCGCCACCTACGGCGGCGGCGTCGACGAGGCGGCGTTCTCGAAGCTCTGCAGCCTGCTGCGCTACGTCGACGGCGACTACGCGGATCCGGCCACCTTCGCGGCGCTGCGGAAGGAGCTCGGCAGCGCCAAGCGCATCACCCACTACCTCGCGATCCCGCCCGCTCTCTTCGGCAGCGTGGTGGCGCAGCTGGCGGCCGCGGGCCTCTCCGAAGGCTCGCGCGTCGTGGTCGAGAAGCCCTTCGGGCACAACGTGGCCACAGCCGCGGCGCTGAACGCGGACCTGCACAAGGTGTTCGCCGAGCGGGACGTCTTCCGCATCGACCACTACCTCGGCAAGGAGGCGGTGCAGAACATCCTGTACTTCCGCTTCGCGAACGCGTTCCTCGAGCCGATCTGGAACAGGCACCACGTGCGCCAGATCCAGGTCACGATGGCGGAGAAGTTCGGCGTTGAGGGTCGCGGCAAGTTCTACGACGCGACCGGCACGATCCGTGACGTGATCCAGAACCACCTCATGCAGGTGGTGAGCTTCCTCTGCATGGAGCCGCCCTACTGGGGCGACATGGAGCGCACGCGCGACGAGCAGGTGAAGCTGTTCCGGTCTGTCCGGACGCTCTCGACCACGGATGTCGTGCGCGGCCAGTTCGAGGGATACCTCTCGGAGCCCGGCGTGGCCCCGCGCTCGATGCGGGAGACCTACGCCGCCGTGCGCCTGCACATCGACAACTGGCGCTGGCAGGACGTGCCAATCTTCCTGCGTGCGGGGAAGTGCATGCCCTGCTCCGCGACGGAGGTGCGCGTGGAGTTTCACCGGGCGCCGCAGGTCGTCTTCCGCGAGCCGCAGCCGCCGCACCACAACTTCCTCCGCTTCCAGCTCTCGCCGCGCATCGAGATCGGACTCAATGCGCAGGTGAAGACTGACGGCGAGCGCATGGTCGGCCAGCCGCTCGAGCTTCTGGCGATCGACCAGCAGGCCGACGAGATGACGCCCTACGAGCGCCTGCTCGGCGACGCGATGCGCGGCGACTCGACGCTCTTCGCGCGCGTGGATTCGGTCGAGGAGTGCTGGCGCATCGTGGAGCCGATCCTTGACGACGCCGTGCCCGCGCACACCTACCCCAAGGGCCAGTGGGGACCTGAGATCTCCAACGACTGGCTGCTGCCTTCGGGCGGCTGGCACGCGCCGAAGGAGTGACGCGGAGCGGCGCTCCACGGGGCGCAGCACCCTGCGCAGCGACCGCGCTGCCAGGGGAGATCAGCTCCGCCGGCGCGCCACGGCCGTGTCCGTCATCACGTCGGGCAATCCCATCTGCATGGGATGCACGAACGCAAGGAACGCCAGCGCGGGCGCGAACAGCACGATGCCCTTGATCAGGGCGCGCACCGCGCGTCGGGCGCGGGTTGCCGCGGGCGCAGGCCACTCCGCTGCGGGGCCACCCGCGCGCGCGGCCTGCTCGCGCGGCGACAGCCGGTCGACCCTCACGATGCGCGACCGCCCTGTCGCGAGCTTGCCGGGCGTGCTCGCGATCGCCACTTCCCACAGGAGGCACCACAGCGCCGTGCATCCGAGCATGATGGATGAGGGGACCGCCTTGGCGGTCGCCGCCGTCCACGCGGGCATCGCCAGCAGGTCCTTGGCCTCGCATCCGGTGAGCGCGAGCGCGACCAGCGCGCCGGGCACCATGTCGAGCGCGAGTCCGACCGCACGGCGCCACGAGTCCATCGGTTCCCATCCTGCAGGAAGGCTCGGCACGCGCTCGCCCACTGGCGGCCTGAGCAGGAACGCGGCCATCAGCGCGGCGATCGTGATCGCACCGATCAGCGGCAGGTGCAGCCAGTCTCCCGCCGTGCTGGGCGCCTCGGCCAGCGCCGTGGCCGTGCCGACCGTGCCCTCCACCGCATCGATCCTCGCGGTCTTCACCTCTCCTGACTCGCTGACCGAGACGATGGCGAAGGAGTCACCGACGCCCACCACGGTCCATGGCGTGTCCGGCGCGGGAAACGCGGCGATCTCGAGCGGCCCGTCGGCACGCGCGTACGCGAGCGACCATGCGCCATCCGCGGACTGCCGCAGTACGGTCGGTCGGCTTGCGCCGCTGACCACGAGACCAAGACCCGCGCCAGATCCGGGCCACGAGACGCTTGACCACTCTGGTGCGCCGCCGGACGTCCACTCGGGAGCGCTCCAGGCGCGCAGGTCGTCGCCGTCGCGGGCGATGAGGGCCCATCCGGTCCCATCGCGCGATGGCCACTGGTGGAGCATCGTGCCGCCCGGAAGGCCACTCGGGAGCGCGACCTCGGCCCAGCCCGCACCGCGCTGCTCCAGCAGCACGTAGGGCGCCTGGCCCTGCAGCGCGAGAAGCGTCCTGTCGGCCGATGCGGCGCCTGAGAGGTGGCCTCCCGCCGGAATGCTCGGCAGCACATCGAACCTTCCGATGGGCTCGCTGAACCACCGGTCCGAGATCGGGTTGTACGTGGCGCGCACGGAGTACACCGGAGTCGCGCCACCGCCGGACGATGCGGGCATGACCATCCAGAGCTGCGCATCGGCCGCGACAAGCGCGTCGGGCATGGCATCGAGCGATCCGCAGTCGCGCACCGCGCCGCGTGTCGAGTGCAGGATGCGCACCCCTTCGGGCCGGTCCGGGCGGGCAGGCGCGGCAACCCACAGGTGCTCGCCAGATGACGCCGCACGAAGGGCGGGCACCGATGGCGGACCGCTCATGGCGCGCTCCCCTCGGGCGAAGGCGCCGGAATCGCGTTCCCGCCACCTGCGGCGACGTCACTCACCACCTCCGGCTTGAGCGCAGCACGCAGCGACTCGAATTCGAACAGCCTGTCCCGAATGCGCGCGGCACCATCGGTCGGCGCGGATGCGACCAGGGCGAGCGTGGCCTGCGCCGCTGGCGCACGCCCGTCACGCACGAGCGACGCATCCGCCGCCGGCTCGAACATGCTGATCGCGATCCTCGTGGGCACGAGCGCGCCGGGACGGGTCACCGCCTCCTCCGCGCCGGGCCACGCGAACGACGAGAGCTCGCTGCGTAGCTGCACCTTGCCCTCGCGGTCGAGCCACTCGACGGCCACCGGAAGGAGCGACGCGTGGCGGAGCTCGACCGACATCATCCCGCTGCCCTGCCGCACCAGCGCGCGCCAGCAGCCGGCGCCCGAGTCCCACTCGATCGACTGAACCTGCGACGCCTCGATCGGACGCAGCCCGATCGTGGCCAGGAGCCGCGCGGGGCGCATGAGGCCGATCAGACCACTGCCGTCCCCGTCTCCGGTCACGTCGACAGTGCCGACCGTCACGCGGCTTGGCTGAGCCTTGGGCTCGAAGAGCCACCATCGGCCGCCGCCCGACCCTGCCCACATCACGCGCTCGCCGAACTTGGTGACCCTCAGCGACGTGTCGAGCGGGGCGCGCAGGACGAGCTCGAAGTCGCCGTCCTCCATGTGCGCACCGGACTCGTCGGACCACCTGAGCTCGGCAACGCCCCGCATGGCCAGCGTCGGGATCGCGGATAGCCGCGCGCGCTGCGCGTCGGCGACCGCAGCGGCGTCGGGTGCCGGTCCATCAGGCTGGGGGACCGGTCTGGCCGACTCGCACGCGCACAGTCCGGCCGCGGCAATCGCGGTCCACAGCCCAGCCCTCACGGCACGGGCCATCACGGCATCAGCCCTCACCGTGCACGAGCTCGCCGAGCTGGTCCGCGAGATCGCGCAGCTCCTCGTCACGGATCTGCGGGTTCACGAGCGCCAGGGGTGCGGCGTCCTCGGCGGAGCCCTTGGCGCGCAGCAGCCACCGCTCGACCGGCGGATCGTCGGCCGACCGCTCCACGCGGTCGAGCTTCAGCACCTTGCGCCGCAGCAGCACGAGCGCCAGGATCCAGCGGTACGCGATCCGGCGCGGGTCGCTCTCGCCCTCGAGTCGCTCCACCATCTCCAGCAGGGTGTGGTCGTCGAGCAGGATCCGCCGCTTCTCGCCCGGATTGGGCGCGATGCCCCTCCAGAAGCAGACCAGGCCCTCAGGACGCGCACCGCCGTCCCATGCCACCACAGACCAGTCGATCCTGCGCAGCGTCGGACGGCCATCCTCGAGCGCCTCGGCGAGGCTTGCCACGAACGGGGAGCCTCCGGCGATCGCCTCTCCAGTGGCTGCGCACTGTCCCGTGAACCGTCCGATGTCGAAGGTGCCGGCTGTCCCTGCCATGCCGCTATCGTAGCGGTCGCGCGGGACCGGCCGCGCATCCATCATGCTCGAGTCGCTGCAACAGCTGATCCCACGCGGCGAGATCCTGCCGGTCGTGGCGGAGCTCGCGGTCATCTGGATTGCGGTGTGGCTCTGCCTGCGCTTCCTCGAGCGCACGCGCGGGGCGGGCGCGATGAAGGGACTCATCGTGCTGATCGCGGTGCTGCTGCTCGGACTGCGCGCGCTGGGCGCGTCGGAGAGCTTCTCGCGGCTGCGCTACGTCTCCGAGGCGATGCTGCAGTTCGTCGCGATCCTGGCGATCGTGGTCTTCCAGCCCGAGATCCGCCAGGGCATGGTCAGGCTCGGGCAGGCGCTCTCGCGCCGCGGCAGGCGCGCCGGCATCGAGATGCTGGCCGATGCCGTCGAGGACGCCGTGCGCACGCTGAGCAAGGGCCGCATCGGCGCAATCATGGTGATCGAGCGCAACGTCTCGCTCGAGGGCATGGCGGAGAATGGAGTCACCGTCGATGCGCAGCTGGACGCACGGCTGCTCGAGTCGATCTTCTGGCCCAACTCGCCGCTGCATGACCTTGCGGTCGTGATCCGTGGGAACAGGATCGCCGCCGCAAGCGTGGAGCTGCCGCTCGCGGAGACAGGCAGCCTCTCGTCGGCCATGGGCAGCAGGCACCGCGCGGCCGTCGGCGCCACGCTCGACAGCGACGCGCTCGTCGTGGTGGTGAGCGAGGAGACCGGACGCGTGCTGATCGCCGAGGGCGGCAAGCTGAGCGACCCCATCCCGCTCGACGCGTTCCACGAGGACCTCGTCAGGCGCCTGAGCGTCGACGTGCCTCCTGCCGCCGAGGCTCCAGGGGAGGCAGGCTGACGATGCGCATCGCCGACTTCCTGCAGGGCCGGACCTTCAACGTGCTGGTGGCCACCATCGTGACGCTGCTCATCTGGAGCTGGGCGTACGACGCGACGCGCGCCAGCGGCGACGCGACGGGCAAGGTGGTGGTGCGCGCGCCGGCCGCGTCGGCGCTCCACGTCGAGCCGTCGGCGCCGGCATCCGTGGCGGTGCAGTTCAGCGGTCCCCGATCGGCGATTCGCGCCGCGCAGCAGGTGATCGGCGCAGGCATCGAGCTCACCGCGGGATCGGCTGGGGTGCCAGCGGAGCCGGGCGAGCACGTGCTGGACCTGGCCTCTGTGCTGTCGCTGCGTCCTGAGCTGCAGGCCGTCCGCGTGGATGCCACGAGCCCGGCGCAGATCCGCATCCGGGTGCTCGAGCTCGCCACCGTGACGGCGCGCGTCACCACCGACCTCTCCGACTCGCAGGTGGTGGGCCAGGTCTCGATCGAGCCCGAGGACGTGTCGATCACGATCCCCAAGGATGCCCTCTCCGCCCTGCCCGAGCTGCGCCCCCTTGCCGTCGTGGACACCGCAGCGCTCGAGCGCGGGCGCCGCCACTCGGTCGACGCAGACGTCACGCTGTGGAGGATCCCCGCACGCTGGGCCGATGCCGTGCGCATCGCTCCCTCGCGCGTGCGCGTGGCCTTCACGCTGAGGTCGAATGTTCGGACGGCGACGCTGGCGTCGGTGCCCGTGCAGGTGGCCGCGCCGCCTGCGCAGCTTGCGGCATTCGATGCGGCGCCGGCACCCGGGTCCGAGT
>VERO01000004.1 GCA_018882625.1 Phycisphaerales bacterium
AAGTAGCAATAGCCCAAGAAGAGAAAGAGCTGTCTCAGGATTGCGGAGCGATACTTCGTCAGGAAAGCTGTCGACTTGGGATATCCGCAACGCCTTGGATCCCGTTGGGAATGTTCTGTTAGCAGCGTCTGCAGCTATGGCGGCTGCGGTCAATTTTTCTTTGGCGGCTGGGTATACTATGAATGCTATCGCGTTTATGATTGCTGCCATCAAAAGCACCACCACGCCACAGGAAAGTGCCAGTTTGAGACGAGCCTGCCACACAATCGACAAGATCGAGCCAATGCCGATTGCCGCGAGAGGAACCAGTCCCAAAATGCCAAGCGGGGCGATGCGCAGATAGAAAAAATGGTAAAGCGGGGTGCCCGCGACGACCAGGTATGCTCCAACCAAGCAGAGAGATGTTGCCCATATCCCACGGTGAGTCAGGGAAAGGCGACGTCCACTGAAGGCACCGACAATGGCCAAGCCGGTGGTGGCGGAGCCACAGAACATGAGCCAAGCAACACCGGTTGCGCCAACAACACGGCCGACATCAAACGTCCGGAAGGTGCCCAAGGCCCAAGGGAAAATGCCGCCGAGGCTGAGCAGAAGCCTTGCCGGATGCTTCCACCACTCGAGATTGGTCGCAACGTCGCGCGAACTGAGGAGAAAGAACTCCACTTGATTGGCCAGCACGGGTGATGCAAGTGCGGCGCCTAACAGACCGGAAACCGCTACCGATGCGGTCGCGCGTAGCAATGCCTCACGATCTGTGAAGAGGCGGCCTACAAGAAAAGCCAAAGCAAAGACTGGCAAATAGAGGTGTGACTGAAGATTCCCAGAGTAAAAAACCGCGCCGCAAAGAAATGCAGCGCAAGCGGTATTCCGGACGAATGATCGCTCCTTAGCAAGAGCCCGTTCCCAGAAAAGCCAAATCAGCGGAAACCAGACAAAAGTTCCTGCAATCCATGGATGGCCAAAATGCAGAATAAAAGCTCCTGAAAACTGCCACGCAATGGCCAAGACGGTGCAAGTGAAAAGCCCAAAGCGCCAGAATCGGAGCAAGGCGAACATTCCCGCCGCGGCGACGATGGAATGGAGGACGAGATTCCAATTGTAAGCCAACTCGAAAGGCAGCGTGAGGTAGCATAAAATCCGGATCGGATCGGTCCCGTTGATATGAGCGTCTGCCAAGAGTGGGCGCCCACCATGGGTGTAGGGATCCCACCACGGAATTTCCCCTCGCCGGTAGGCATCATAGATAACGGTCTGGAGCGGAAGGTCGTAGGTCAGTTGGTCTATGATGTAGTGGTTATCGGGGACACCGGTCGAGGTTGGATCGACAAACATGTAAGCGGGGAAGATCGCCGGTGCGATATCCAGCGGAGCAAGCAGGCGCGCGCCCCAAAGGGCGCTGCCGAGAAGCCCGCAATCTCGCCTACCCGCACCGAGAACTACCAGGAGTGGTACCAGCAGGTGGTGCGCGCCGCCGAGCTCGCGGAGACGTCGCCGGTGCGCGGGTGCATGGTGATCAAGCCGTGGGGCTACGCGATCTGGGAGAACATCCAGCGCGCGCTCGACGGCATGTTCAAGGCCACGGGCCACCGCAACGCCTACTTCCCGCTCTTCATACCGCTCTCCTTCCTGCAGAAGGAGGCGGAGCATGTCGAGGGCTTCGCCAAGGAGTGCGCAGTCGTCACGCACCACCGGCTCGAGGCTGGTCCCGATGGGCAGCTGGTGCCGGCCGCGCCGCTCGACGAGCCTCTCGTGGTGCGGCCTACGTCCGAGACGATCATCGGCGCCACCTTCGCCAAGTGGGTCGAGAGCTGGCGCGACCTTCCGCTGCTGATCAACCAATGGGCGAATGTCGTGCGCTGGGAGATGCGCACGCGGCTGTTCCTGCGCACGGCCGAGTTCCTGTGGCAGGAGGGCCACACGGCGCACGCCACCAAGGAAGAGGCCGAAGCCGAGACGATGCAGATGCTGCGCGTCTACGCCGACTTCGCCGAGAACTGGATGGCGATGCCGGTGATCCGCGGCCGCAAGACCGCGGGCGAGCGATTTCCCGGTGCTGTCGACACCTACTGCATCGAGGCCATGATGCAGGACCGCAAGGCGCTTCAGGCCGGAACGAGCCACTTCCTGGGCCAGAACTTCGCCAAGGCGAGCGAGATCAAGTTCCTCGACCAGACGGGCACGCTGCAGCACGCGTGGACCACTTCGTGGGGCGTGTCGACACGCCTCGTTGGCGGGCTTGTCATGACGCATGCTGATGACGATGGCCTTGTGCTGCCGCCGCGGCTTGCGCCGGTGCATGTGGCGATCCTCCCTGTGCTGCACAAGCCCGAGGTCGCCGAGCAGGTGCTTGCGTACTGCAAGGGCCTGGCGGATGAGCTGCGGAAGATCACCTGGCATGGCAGGCCCATCGAGGTCGAGGTCGATGCGCGTGACCTGCGCGGCGGCGAGAAGTCGTGGCAGTGGATCAAGCGCGGTGCGCCGATCCGCGTCGAGGTCGGGCCGCGCGACATGGCCGCGGACAGCGTGTTCATGGCGCGCCGCGACCGTCCGCACAAGGACAAGCAGGCGGTGCCGCGCGCGCAGTTCGTGTCCGGCATCTGCACGCTGCTCGACGAGATGCAGGATGGGCTGCTCGCGCGCGCGCGTGCGCACCGCGACGCGCAGATGCGCCGCATCGACTCGAAGGCGGAATTCGAGGCGTTCTTCGCGGCGCCGCCGACGCCTGAGAACGCACCGACCCCGATCCATGCAGGCTTTGCGCTCGCGCACTTCTGCGGCGACCCGGCAGTCGAGGCCGACGTGAAGGAGCGCCTCGGCGTGACGATCCGCTGCATTCCGCTCGATGGCGATGCCGAGGCATCTGGCCTTCCTGCGGGCAGCCTTGACGGTCCCGGAACCTGCGTGATCACGGGCCGGCCGAGCGCCGGCCGTGTGGTGTGGGCCAAGTCGTACTGAGTTACGGCCGGTTTTTGATTCAATCTGCGCGCGCAGCCTTGACGCAAGGCTCGGGCTGAGGCATGTTGCGGCATCCTTGGACAGCGTGTCCAGGGCAGGGAACAAGGGAACAGAGATGCCGCATCTCGGTGCTGTCAGTTTGGGAATGGGACTCGCCGCTGCGCTCGCCGCATCGGCGCACGCGGGGTTCACGAATCCCCTGATCCCCTCCTGGTCCGGTGGCCCCAACACCCAGTTCGCGGCGTGGGAGAGCTTCACGCAGCCGGGCGGCGGCCCCAACCTGCCTGACCAGGCTGGCTCTGCCCCCTTCAGCCTCATGAACTACGCGCCGGGCGCGTTCATCACGAGCACCGGCAACCTGTACGGCTCCGGCGCGCCCCTCTTCATCTCGATGATGGGCGGCACGCAGGGGAATGCCGCATCGCCCATCAATGTGGTGCTCAACGTGTCGACCGCGGGCAGCACGCTCAACATGGGCTCGGTGCGGCTGTGGCTCTTCGACGGCAGCGGGAACGTGTCGTTCTACTCCCCGACGACATCGGAGGTCAGGTTCGATGCGCCGTCGCCCCCGCAGGGCAGCGCGCAGACTGTCGCATTCACATGGTCGGTCCCGTCGACAGCGTTCGCCGCATCGGGCTGGCGGATCGAGTTCGGCGCATCGGCCGTGAACATGTCGCTTGATGCGGTCCGCGTGGACCTGCAGTACGTGCCCGCGCCTGGTGCGCTGGCGCTGATTGGGATCGCTGCCGCGGTGGGGGCGCGGCGAAGACGGAGGTGAGCGGAGGGTGAGTGCGCCCGCACGCAGTGTCGCGAGCGCGTTCATCAACCGGTTCACTCACGAGAGCCAACGGTGCCGACGGCGAGGCCTCGGCACCGTTGGCTTTTTTGGGCAGTCAGCCTTCCTGGATCAGCCAGGCCACGCACGCGAGCTCGGCGGAGCTCAGGCGCTCGCCCGACCATGCGCACACGGGCTTGCTTGTGCCGGCGCCCTCGTAGAGCTTGTTGCCGTAGCAGTTGAAGAGCACCTTCCCGATGTCCGCGCCCTTGCACACCTTGTTGCCGTTGATGGTGTAGAGGCACTCGCCCGTTCCTGCGCCCTTGAACACCTTCGTGCCCACGACATTGAGCAGCACGGTTCCCGTGCCGGCGCCGCGGTATGCGGTGAGCCCGCGGATGTTGCACAGCACCTTGGACGACCCTTGCGTGTCGTAGAAGGTGCCGCTGCGCAGGTTGAAGATCGGCACCTCGGTCCCGGCCCCGCGGAAGAACTGGATCTTCGACATGCGCGCGATCGTAGGGTGTACGCCTCGCTGATTGGCCAGTGCATACGGCGCGATGTCACGCGCAGCGGCACGAGCCCGTCGGCGCCGCGCGATCACCCGCAGCCGCAGGATCCGCCAGCGCTGCAGGACTTGCCGGTGCTCGCTGCAGCGCCGGGTGCACCCGCCGGCGGAGCCTTCGGCGCGTTCCACGGCATCGCGCCAAGGACCTTGGCCATCGGGCAGATGCCGGTGAGGCCCGCGAACGCGAGACCGCATCCGACGAAACCTGCGCCCGTCAGGAACCACGGGTTCACGAGCACGCCGAGCGCCGTGAATCCCGCGACCATCGATCCCGCCACGATCAGCACCTGGCGAATGATCGGGATCGACCCGCCGCCGGCTGTGACCGCAAGCCCGGCGGCCTGCCACGCCTTGATGCCGCCCTCGATGACGCTGATGTCCGTGCGGCCGGCGGCAGCGAGCGCACGCGCCACCTGGCCGGCGCGGTTGCCGCTCTGGCAGAGGATCAGCATGCGCATGCCCTCGGCCGACGGCGGGAAGCAGTCTGCGCGCACCACGCTCGAGGGCGCCGGGATGTACTTGGAGAGCGCCACGCGCCTGATCTCGTCCGGCTCGCGCACATCGACGATCACGGCACGCCCAGTGCGTTGCAGCGCGTCAGCCTCCTTGGGCGTGACGGTGCCGTGCGTGGCGCGGGCGCTGGTCGTGGCAGGAACGGTCGCTGCGGTCATGGTGGTCATGTGTGGTGAGAGGCACGCTATCCGAGGTGGGTTCCCCAATCTGTAGTCTTTGTCCATGGTTTCGGTCGCGTGTTCCAAGGCGGGCAGGGTTTCCTTCGAGCAGGCTGCGCTGCAGTGCGCGCCCCGCATCAGGGCCGTCCTGCGGCGGCTAGTGCGTACAGACGCCGATGCCGACGACCTGCTTCAGGAGACACTCCTGTCCGCATACCGGCACTGGGACCGCTTCAGGGGCGACGCGGCCGCCTGCACATGGCTCCACGCGATCGCCGTCCGCAAGGCCGCGCGACATGGCAAGCGCGCCGCTCGCCTCAGGTCCGTGACGGAGGCGTATGCCCGTGCCGTGCCATTCATGCACCCAAGGCTTGCGCACGCGGATGTGGATCCCGACTCCCGCGCAGCACGCGAACTGCGCACCGAGGCACGCGCGCGTGTCGAGGGCGCTGTCGATGAGGTGCCTCAGCCGTACCGGACCGCGCTGGTGCTCAAGGAGATCGCGGGGATGAGCCTGAAGGAAGCCGCAACCGTGCTCGGCGTGCGCCAAGCAACTGTCAAGACGCGCGTACACCGGGGCCGCATCTTCCTGCGTGATGCGCTGCTGCGCGGCCGCCCGACGAGGCCCGTGCCTGCACCGGCCTACCCGCGCGGCACCTGCATGGCGCTGCTTGAGGCCAAGATGGACTCGCTTGACCGCGGCGTGCCGTTCCCGGTGCAGGACGAGCTCGTGTGCGAGCGCTGCCGCGAGGTGTTCGCGAGCCTCGACATCGGCGCGGACGCGTGCGGCAGCCTGCGCGCGGCGACGATGCCGGCGGCGATGCGCGCGCGCATTGAGCGGATGATCAGGGCTGTGCGGTCGCCGCAGGCTCCACGCGAGGGAACAGTGCGCACTTCGCCAGCGCGGTCCCCTCGGCGATCGCGCCGTAGCGGGTGAGCGTGGCGAGGTCGGTTCGCGCGCCGGCGCCGCCCGCGACCTGCGCACTGCCGCCGCCACCAGCCCCGCCGAGCGCGACGGCAAGATCCGCCATGCGCGCCGGCAGGAAGGGCTCAAGCAGAACGCCAGCCACGCGCACGCTCTGCGCGCACTGCGCCAGGATCGACGCCAGCTCGGCCTGGCGAGCAGGGTCCTTCGCCACCTTGAAGGGCTCTGTGCGGTTGATGAAGGCGTCGATGTCGCGCAGGAGCCGCATCGGCGCCTCGGCTGCGCCGGCAAGGTCGAAGGAGTCGATGGCGATCGTCCATTCCTGCACCGCGCGCGCGCAGCGATTCGGCCACTCGCCGCCGCCTGAGGCATCGGCGGGCATCGCGCCGCCGAAGTACTTGCCGATCATCGCGGTGATGCGGCTGGGGCAGTTGCCGACCACATTCACGAGTTCGCCCGTGTAGATCTCGTGGAGGTGCGCGGCGCGGAAGTCCGCGTCGGCAGCCTGGAGCGGACCCTGCGTGGCCATGTACCAGCGCCATGCATCAAGCCCGTAGTGGGCGATGAAGCCGTCGATCGCCGGCAGGTCCACGAAGTTGCCGAGGCTCTTGGACATCTTCTGCCCGTCGGCGATCCAGAAGCTGTGCGCATGGATGCGGCGCGGCATCGGCAGCTCGAGCGCCATCAGCACCGCGGGCCACACCACCGCATGGAACCACAGGATCTCCTTGCCGATCACGTGGTAGCTCGCAGGCCACAGGTGCGCGCGCGCGCGCGCCAGCGCCGCGTCATCCGGGTGCGCGCCCGGCGCGATGCGCGACGCATCGCATCCGGACTCGAGCGCGCCGAGCCCGAGCGCCGTCACGTAGTTGAGGAGCGCATCGATCCACACGTAGATGACGTGCGCCGGGTCGCCGGGGAACGGGATGCCCCACGAGAACTTGGTGCGCGTGATCGGCACGTCCTGCAGGCCGTCGCGCAGGCGGCCGAGCACCTCGTTGAAGCGGCCCTGCGGCTGCACGAATCCCGGGTTGTCCCGGAAGAGGGCCTCGAGCCGGGGCGCGAAGGCGCTCAGCCTGAAGTAGTAGTTCTCCTCGCTCGCGCGCACGAGCGGCTTGCCGCTGATGATGCTCCTGTGCCCCTGCTCCTTCGCCGCGGCCTCCGTGAGGTACTCCTCCTGGCTCTCGTCGTACCAGCCCTCGAAGGTGCCTCGGTACACGCTGCCTGAGTCGAGAAGCCTCCCGATCAGCGCCTGCACCTGACGCACGTGCCGGGGCTGCGTGGTGCGGATGAAGTCGCTGTTGGTGAGCCCGAAGACCGACAGCACGCGCTGGAACTCGGCTGCGTTCTCGTCGGCGAGATCCTGCGGCGGGATGCCTCGCGCTGCGGCGCTGCGCTCGACCTTCACCCCATGCTCGTCGGTGCCGGTCAGGAAGAACACGTCATGGCCGCGCAGGCGCATCGCACGCGCCCACACGTCGCAGAGGGTCGTGGTGTAGGCGTGGCCGATGTGGGGCCGGTCATTGACGTAGTAGATCGGCGTCGTGATGTAGGCGGATTCCCGCGCGCGCTCGGACATGGGAGAGACGATGCTACGGCGCGCCAAGTTCGCTGCGCAGCCGCTGCAGCAGCGCGGCGTCGGGAGCCCATGCGACGAACAGCAGCTCGCCGTCGGACCACACCATCACTGCCCACGTGCCCCACTCCGACTCCTCCAGCACGCTGCGGGCGATGCCCAGAGGCTGCGCGCGGCCGAACTCGTCGTAGATCGCGAACGCGCCGTGGTCGCGCGCGGCCACAAGCACGATGTCGCGGCGCTGCGCAGGCTGGGGTGAGGGTCCTGGCGCGATCGTCACGCGCGGCGGTCGCGGTCCCGAGCCGTCGTCAACCTGCGGCTCCTCGGGCGCAGGCGAGTCGTCCGCAGCGGCCCGCGCATCCGACTCGTAGAGCAGCGCGACGCCTGCGGAGGATCCGGGGATCGGCACCGGTCCGGCCATCACGACCCTGAATCCCCCATCCCGCAGGTCGGGCGGCTGCCATGGGGTCGACAGCGCATCCTTGCATACACGCGCGGCATCGTGCATCGTGGGCAGCTCCGCATCCGGAGGGCGGCGCGAGGAGTCGAGGCTCATGCGCTGCGCGATGGAGTCGACCGCATCGGCCACGTCGCGCAGCGGCACGAGCGGGTTCACGGTCCGGTCGCCCACGCGCGGCCCGTACAGCCCGATCGCCACGCTCGCCGCGACCGCCGCGAGCGCAAGAAGCAGCGCCGGCCAGCTGAAGCGCGTGGATCTCGCGGATTCGTGCACATGCGGGTTGTACACTTTCCTGTGCAATTGATGCGGCGATCCACGACGCACATGGCAGGCCAGGCGGCCCCGAGGGCACGCGCGAGCGCACGTGGCCGCGTGGGGTCGCATCGCGCCCCGTGCGCGCCCGCAGCCGCAGGCGCCGTGACGCTCGCGTGCGTCCTCGGTGTCGGAGCTTCCCATGCCCAGAATGCGCTCGATGCGCCGCTGCACCTGGGCCCCAACCAGTCCCGTGCGCTGGACCGGAACCTCGGTGTGGGCACCGGTCGCATCAACCAGGCGGCACAGCAGCAGGACTACCGTGCCCGAAACCTGGTCGTGACCGGAGATGTGGCTGGTGGCCGCGGGTTCCGCGGGAGCGTCGGCTACCGCGCCGAGGACGACTTTGCGGCACCTACGAGCCAGGCGGCCACAATCCAGTTCCGCCGGGACTCGGCCTACAGCAATCCGCTCGCGCTCAACACGTCGATCGCCAACGACCGATTTGCGCTCGCGACGGGCATCGGCTCGCAGCAGTACATGAGCGACTATGCCTACACGCGCATGAGCGCCATGGGCCTGACTGGCGTGGCGCTCCCCGGCCGTGGGCTCGAGTCCGCGGCCCTCGGCGCTGCGCGCGCACGCCTCGACCTGATGACGGTGCTGTCCACCAATTCGGCGAGCCTCGCAGCTGCTGCAGCTCCGAGCGCGATGCGGACGATCCGGCTGCCGCAGCTCGGTTCGGCGCAGATCATGGCCAGCCCATTCACGGGCGTGGTGGTCGTGGCCGACGGCGATCCCGTCGAGACGTTCCAGGGTGGCGCCTATGGGCAGGCCCTGATGCGCGAGGATGTGCGCATGGGCCGCATGACGCGCGGCGACTACTTCCGTGCCGCGACCCAGCAGGGGGGGCTTGCCGCCGAGCTCGAGCGGCAGCGCGATGACCAGCAGCTGCTGCGTGATGCGCGTGCGGCCGAGGCTGGCCTGCCCAGGCTCGGCGGCGTCGGATCCTCCACCGGGCGGCCGCTCGGCTCGGATCAGCTCACCGATGCGCCGTCCTCAACCGACATGCTTCGGAGGCCCAGCGCCTACGACAGCGTGCTGAACTCGGTGCGCGAGCGCTATGACCTGGTGAGGCCATCGGCGACGGCCCCGACGGAGCCGGGGCAGGCGGAGACGCCACCTGCGCAGGGTGCGGCTCCCGCAGGCGCACCCGCCCGTGATGGCGCAGGTGCAGGCTCGCCCACGGACCCTCGCGCGAGCCGGCTGAGCCCCGAGCGCCAGTCGATCGCGACAGCGGTGAGCAGCCTGCGCGAGAGGTTCATGTCGCTTCCAGGCATCACCCGGACCGACGCCTCGCAGGCGGAGACGCCAGAACGCACGGCAGTTGCCGCGCAGCCCGACAGTGCAGGTGACGGCGCGAAGGCCGATGGCGACGCGGAGGCAGGCGCACCCCGCCAGCTGACGCTCGAGGAGACCCTGCTGATCCTGCGGCACGGCACGAAGGTGGAGAGGCTCGATTCGGGAACCCAGGATGCGATGGACTGCCTGCTCCGGCTCGGCGGCGACTTCATGGCGTCGCGGCGCTACTTCAGGGCCGAGGACGCGTTCCGCACGGCATCCATCATCTCGCCCTCGAGCCCGCTTCCGCTCGTCGGCCTCGCCAGCGCGCAGGTCGGCTGCGGCGTGCAGCTGGCGGCTGCGATCACGCTGAGGCGGCTGCTCGTCGACTTCCCCGAGATGATCGACATCACGCTGTCGCCGTCGCTCCAGTGCGATGCGGAGCGGATGCGCACGGTCGGCCGCCAGTGCGTGCAGTACGGCAAGGAGTCCTCGAACGCGTCCGACTTCGGCCTCGTGGCCGCCTGGTGCGGTCGCCAGCTCGGGGACCGCGAGCTGGTCGAGTCCGGGCTGCAGCTCATGGAGACGGCGGACTCCAAGAGCCCCTTCGTGCAGACCCTGCGGGCCATCTGGCTGGCGCCAGCGACCGCACCCTGAGCGCGGTCAGGCGCGCAGCGCGTCGGTGCTCTTCAGGCCCAGGTTCTCGTAGATGCGCCGGGTCGCATCGCTCCGGTTGAGCGTGTAGAAGTGGATGCCTCGGACGCCGCGGTCGATGAGTTCGCGGCACTGCTCCGTCGCCCAGTGGATCCCCACCTTCTCGACGGCATCCGGGTCATCCTGCGCACGCCGGAGCGCGCGGAGCAGCGGCGCCGGAAACCGCGTGCCTGCGGCGAGCTGCGCCATGCGGCGCAGGCCGGCCATGGTCGTGATCGGCATGATGCCCGGGATCACCGGCACGGCAATGCCCGCAAGCTCGCAGCGCTCGCGCCAGTCCATGAACGCCGCATTGTCGAAGAAGAGCTGCGACACGATGAGGTCCGCGCCCGCATCGACCTTCGCCTTGAGGTGGTCCATCTGCAGCAGCGTGTTGGGCGTCTCGGGATGCCCCTCCGGATAGCCGGCCACCCCGATCCCGAATCCTCTGCGGTCCGGGTGCCGGCCCGAGGCGTTGAACGACTTGATCTGGGAGACCAGCTGGGCCGCGTACCTGAAGTCGCCGGTCACCGCGTCGGGGGCGTTCGCGGGACGATCGCCGCGCAGCGCCAGGATGTTCGAGACCCCAGCCTCGGCATAGCGCGCGAGGATCGCATCGACATCGCCGGTCGTGTGGCCGATGCAGGCGAGGTGGGGCACGGGATCGAGCGCTGTCTCGCGCTTGATGCGAACCACCAGGTCGTGGGTGAGCCGCCGCGTCGATCCGCCGGCGCCGTAGGTGACCGACACGAAGCTGGGGCTCAGCGGCGCCAGATCCGCGATGGCCCTGAAGAGGGCATCCCACCCGTCGTCGGACTTCGGCGGGAACAGCTCGAAACTGGCGGTGAAGGAGTGCCGGGCCAGGACATCCGCGAGATGCACCTCGCGAGACTAGCACGCCCCCACAGTTAGAATCAGCGACCTTGCCTGACAGGATGCCACAGATCCCGCGACCGTCGGCACGCAGGTTGAGCCTCTACCTGCGCGAGGTCCAGCTTCGGCTCAGGGACGGCGCGAAGCGGGTCAGCTCCAAGCAGCTCGGCGAGGCCCTGGGGCTGGCCGACACCCAGGTCAGGAAGGACCTGCACTGGTGCGGGCCCTTTGGCGGGTCCGGTGTGGGATACGACGCCGAGACGCTGCGCGACCGGCTCCGGTCGGTGATGGGCCTGAGCCGGACGTGGAATGTCGTGCTCGTGGGAGCCGGAAACATCGGCCGAGCCCTGGTGGGGTACGGACGCTTCGAGAGCGAGGGCTTCAGGATCGTGGGCATCTTCGACAAGTCGAAGTCGCTGGTGGGGAGGCGGCTCGCCGGCACGACGATCCGGGCTCTGGCGGACCTGCCTCGGATCGTCGAGGAGCATGATGCACGCATCGGGATCATTGCCGTGCCACGCGAGTCGTCCCAGGAAGTCGCGGACATCCTCGTGAAGGCGGGCGTGCGCGGCATCCTCAACTTTGCCCCGGCCCGCATCGACACGGGCGGCGTGCCGGTGACGAACGTGGACTTCTCCGTCGCACTCGAGCAGGTCGCCTTCGAGGTCACCATGTCAGGCGCGCGCGGGGAGCAGCCATGAGATCGCCGCTCCCTTGGATGGCGCTGTGCGGTGCGCTCGCGGCGGCAGGTTGCCAGGCGAAGGTGCTGTCGCCCACGCCAGGCGACCAGCTGCGGCGGCGGAACGCCGAGCTCGAGGCACAGGTTGAGTCGCTCGGCCGCGAGCTCTCTGAGGCGCGTTCCGCGCTCGCCACGTCAGAGCGCGAGCGTCGGTCGCCGCAGGAGCCGGCTGCGCCCGATGCGCGACTGGACCTATCCGAGGAGGCGGTGCAGGCGACTCCGCACCTCGCCCGCATGGGTATTGCGTCGAGCAGCCACACGGATCGCCCACCGAATGGGGAGGGCTGCGTCGCTCGCATCTACCTCGAGCCCGTCGACGGGTTGGGGCGGTTCCTGCAGGTGGTGGGATCGGCCACCGTCACGGTCTACTGGTCGCCTCCGGGATGCAATGCGCAAGTCCTTTCCTGCCAGTCGTTTGGGCCTCTGGCGCTGAGGGGGTCGTACCGCAGCGGCTTCGGTGGCGCGCACTACTCGCTGGAGTGCCCGATCGATCTCGCGCAGCTGCCCCCTGAATCAGGCGCACCTGCGGGTGAGCCCTCGGGTGCCTCGCAGGACGCCTCGCGCTGGAGCTGTGGCGATCCGGTCGAGGTGAAGGTCGAGTTCGAGGATGCCCTGTCTGGCAGGGTCTTCACGGCGCAGCGCGCGCTCCCGGGCATCGCGCCGCGCAAGGTTCCTGGAGGATGATGGCGATGCGCAACCATGTGACACGACTGATGGCCTCGCGATCGGCGCTGCACCGGACCACAAGAGATGGTGGTGCCGTGCGCGCGCGTACCCGACTCGTGGTGCTTGCGGTGCTCGGTGCGGTGTCCGCCGCCGGGTGCAACAAGCCGCTTTTCCCCGAGAATTCCGCGCGTACGCAGTTCGAGACGTACGACCGCCTGCGGCAGCAGTCGACTCCGCTCGAGGAGGAGGACGAGTTCGGCCAGAAGCGTCCCGCGCTCCGTGCGCGACTCGCGCCAACGAACTGACGGGGACGATTCCGCAAGTTCAGGTGCGCAAGCTTCCGATAGCAGTGGTGACGACGGAGAACGGACTCGACGTGCCCGAACCCACCAGCAACGACAGTCGCACGCGCAGCTCGACGCATGATGCGAAGCCTGCGCGACGCAGCGCGCGCCTTGTGCCAGTGACCCTGCCCCGTCGCACGACGGCCGTGTGGGCATCCTTTGCCGCAGCGATGACCGCAGCCACCGGATTGCTCCTGCTGGGCGACGGCGGTGCGCCCAGCTACCTCGCGGCCGTGAGCCCGACGCTCATCGCCCACCATGGTGCGGAGCGGTCATCGGACATCACGCCCCGAGAGGCACCCGCGGACACCTCGCGCTGGCGTGCGATCGTGATCCACCACTCCGGAGCACCCGCAGGCGACGCCAACAGCATCGAGAGGGCGCATGTGGGCCAAGGCCTGACCGGGCTTGGGTACCACTTCATCGTCGGCAACGGGCAGGGGCTCGGCGACGGCATGGTGCATGTGGGATACCGCTGGAACCGTCAGCTCCCCGGCGCGCACGTGGCTGCCCGCGCGGAGGAGTCCCGCGACATTGCGCGCGCCGCCTTTGGGCCGGCTGAGGCCGACACCTACAACCGGCACTCGATTGGCGTCTGCCTTGTGGGAAACGGCAATAGGCGGCCCTTCACCGAGCGCCAGATGCGTGAACTCGTATCCCTGGTTAGGTCCCTGCAGGAGGAGTTCGGCATCCCCAGCTCGGCAGTGCGCCTCCACTCCGACCTCAGCGGGATCGCCAGCCCCGGAATCCACTTCCCGGTAGCCGAGTTCGAGGCGAACATCCGGAATTGACCCTGATCCGGGGGTCAACGCGCCAAAGATCGCGGCAGATTGCCGCAGGTTGGTATGGGCTGGCGGTTGCCCGGACCATGGGCTGTGGATAGTCTCCAAACTCATTTCTTGTTGCCTGCCTGAATGCGATGATTGTGTCGTCGGGGACTGCGTGGCTTCCGGCATTTCAGCCCAGTTTCCGTCCCAGACCCAGTCGCTCAGGACACATGCAGGCGTGATCCCTTCAGCAGCCACCGCGACCTACCCATGAGTGTCATTGTCCAGGAGTTGTTCGGATACAAGGTGCTCGCCAAGGTCGGCACCGGTGCGCGAAGCACGCTCTATGCGGTGCAGGAGCCCCGCACCAAGCAGATCTGGGCGCTCAAGCATGTCATCCGGAACTCCGACAAGGATGACCGGTTCATCGAGCAGGTCGAGAGCGAGTACGACGTGATGCGCAAGCTCGATCACCCGGCCATCCGGGCGGCCGAGGCGCTCAAGAAGGTGCGCAAGGGGCTCATCGGCAAGACGACCGAGATCGGGCTGCTGATGGAGTTTGTCGATGCGTCGACGCTCGACGAGGACCCGCCGGCCACGCTCGCCGGGTACGTCAGCATCTTCGCGCAGGTTGCCCGCGGGCTGCACCACATGCACAGCAAGGGGTTTGTGCATGCCGACATGAAGCCGACGAATGTGATGGTGCTCTCCGGCGGCGGCGTCAAGGTGATCGACCTTGGCCAGGCATGCGCCATCGGAACCGTGAAGAAGCGCATCCAGGGCACTCCCGGATACATGGCTCCCGAGCAGGCGCACCGCCAGGCGGTGACGCAGAGGACCGATGTCTACAACTTCGGGGCGACGATGTACTTCGCCATCGTGGGCGAGGTGATCCCGACGGCCCTTCCGCCCAAGGGCGGAGCGAGCCTGGTGGGCACCGCGCTCGACGCATCGCAGATCAAGGCACCGATCCCTCCGCACCTCAAGGTGCCGGAGGTTCACCCGATCCTGTCGGCGATCATCCTGGACTGCGTGAAGGTGCTGCCAGGCGACAGGACCGAGTCGATGGACCGCGTCGTGCAGCGCCTCGATGACCTCTCGCTCCTGCTCGAGGCGCAGCCTGGTGGAGTGCCGATGCGTCGAAAGGCGCGCCACGCGGACAAGACGCGCGGAAGCTGGGACGAGGCCTCGGCGGACACGGAGTGAGCATGCGGAGCCGGATCCGCGGCTCCTGGCGTGCGTCAGCGACAGGGCTATGGGCGCTGTGCGTCACCATTCCCGCGATCGCGCAGGACCAGCCTGGAGTCACTGGGGCTGTGGAGCCCGGGCCATCGGCCGTCGCTCAGGCGCGGCCCGACTCGCCGGAGCTGCACGAGTTCAGGGATGTCGAGGGTGCCCGTGGGGTGCAGTCGCGCATCGCGTCTGCGCTGCCGCGGGTGCTGGCGGCAAGTGTGGGTGTCGAGATCAGCGCAGGCGACGGGCGGCACACCGGCTCCGGAACGGTGATCTCGCCGCAGGGCCTCGTGCTGACCGCAGGCCACGTGAGCACCGAGCCGAATGTGCGCGCAACGGTGGTGCTCCCCAATGGCCGCAGGCTGAGCGGCATCACGCTGGGCCTGCACTGGGAGGGTCCAGCCGACTGCGGGCTCATCCAGTGCGAGCTTGCCGAGGGCGAGTCGCTCGATGCGGTGGAGCTCGCACCTGCGGAGAGCCTGTCGGTGGGCGAGTGGGTGATTGCCGTCGGATACACCTACGGCTCGTTCCAGGGGCGTGATGCGACGCCGCCTGCGGTGCGCGTGGGCCGCATCCGGCGCATGCGGGACGGGAGCGGCTCGCTCGAGATGGATGCGCCGCTCGCATCCGGCGACTCCGGTGGCGGGCTGTTCGACCTCGAAGGCCGGCTCGTCGGCGTGAACTCCTCCGCAGGACCCGAGCCGCAGTTCAACAACGCCACATCGGTCGCCTTCGTGCACTCCAAGATGGACGCGATGCTGAAGGGCGAGGCCTCAGGTCGACTGGCGGAGAATGGCGAGCAGCGCACGCAGCGCCGCCGTCGCCGCCCGTCATCGCGCCTCGGCACGGAACTGCCGCCGATGCAGGATGACATGCCGTCGCGCCGGAGTCCGCAGATCCATGCCGCGCTGGCTCCACTTGTGGAGCCGCTGCTGCCCTCGATCGCCGAGGTGTTCGTCGACTCCCGCGCCGTGGGATACGCGCTGGCGGTGGACGGCAGTGGCCACTACCTCGCCAAGGACAGCGACGTCGGCGACGTGAGTCAGGACGTTGCGCTCAGCATGCCCGATGGCGTCACGGTGGCCGTGGAGCGCGTGGCCCGTGACCGGAGCCTTGACCTCGTGCTGCTGCGCTCCTCGGAGGACAGCGTGCCCGTCGAGTGGTCCACGGACGGCGAAGTGGCCCTCGGCGAGATCGTGGTGTCCGCAGGTCGCGACATCGAGCCGCTGTCGTGGGGCGTGCGCGCGCTGGACCAGCGGGTCGCTGGTCGGGGAGACGTGACGGCGGCGTACCTCGGCGTTGGCGTGCGCGAGCTCACCGACGAGGAGCGGCAGGCGCGTGGCATCGGTACGGGTGCGATGGTCAGTGCAGTGCTTCCCGGCTCGGCGGCAGCGCGCGCGAAGCTGGAGGTCGGATCGGTGGTCACGAGCATCGCAGGCCAGCCCGTCTCCGGCTCCGATGACGTGGGCCGTGCGGTGCGCGGCCACGCCGCAGGCGACGTGATCGAGATCAGGGCCTTGGACGATGCAGGAACCGAGCGGACTCTTCGTGCGCGTCTCGGCGTGCGCCCGATCAACAGCGGTCCGCAGGCCTCCACGCCCATGTATCCCGCGAGCCGGAGGTCGAGCGGGTTCGGCACGGTGCTCCAGCACGACAGCGCCATCGCTGCCGACCGCATGGGCGGTCCCGTGGTGGATCTCGATGGACGGGTCGTGGGCATGAACATCGCACGAGTCGACCGGACGAAGACATACGCGCTGCCGGCGCAGGTGGTGGCCGAGGCGGCGCAGAGGCTGATCGCGGAGGCCGGTTCCGGTGGCGGCGGCGCGCTTCCGCTGCGCGATCCGATGGAGTCCGCGATCCAGGTCACGGCCGAGCCAGGGCGCCTGCGCCTCGATGCGATGAGCGCCGCGCTGTTCGGTCACGGGTTGCACTTTGACTCTGCCGATGGCGAGGGCGAGCGCATCATCGGATGGTCAACCGACAGGGACGCCGCGACGTGGATCGCCGAGCTCGTGGAGCGCGGCACGTACGAGGTCGCGGTCATCCAGTCCTGCCCTGAGCGCCTTGCGGGAGGCGAGTACCAGCTCGACATCGAGGGTGTCATGCTCGACGGCGAGGTGCGAGGCACCGCCGGATGGTCGGACATGCAGCGTGTGGTGGTGGGGCGGGTCACCGCGGAGGAGCCCGGCACGCTGAACGTGACGCTCCGGCCCAAGGGCGTGCCGCGCGCCCCGTTCGCCGCCATCCACGCCATCGAGCTGGTGCTGGTGACCGATGCCGCGGGGCAGGGCGGCCAGGGCGATGCATCCAGTGCGCGCACGCCCGCCGAGCCTGAGCCCGCCGGCACGGAAGCGCCCGCCGCGCAGGGCCCGTAGGAGCATCCCATGCACCGCACCTTCCCGGATCACTGGCACATGCGCTTCCTGGATCTTGCAGACCGCATCGCGACGTGGAGCAAGGATCCCTCGCGCGGCGTTGGCGCCGTCATCGTGAGTCCGGCCCGGCAGGTCGTGTCGACGGGATTCAACGGTTTGCCGCGCAGGATCGCTGACCATCCTGAGCGCCTGGAGCGCCCCGTGAAGTACGACCTGATATGCCATGCGGAGCTCAACGCGATCGTGCAGTGCGCGTGCAACGCGGTGTCGCCCGAGGGGTGCACGCTCTACTCGTCATTCAGCCCATGCGTGCAGTGCTCGCTGGCGGTGATCCAGGCAGGCATCGCGGAGGTCGTGACGTACGACATCGTGGGCGGCGACGAGCACTGGCAGCGTTCGATTGATCTTGCGCGCAGCCTCTTCGACGAGGCTGGCGTGCAGTACCGCACGTTTCCCAAGGTCTCCTGAGTCAAGCGCAGGGGCGTGCGCGCCTGCCATCAAGGGCAGGATGTCCCGCTGGGCACTCGGCGGGCGGCACGGGCTGCGGGACACGACGACGCATGTAGCCTCATCCTCATGCGAAACACCTCGATTGCCTGCGGCGTCGCCGCGCTGTGCCTTGGGATTGCCATCAGCACCTCGCTCGCGCTGCCGCAGGGCGCGCCACCTGCAGCGGCGCCGGCACGGCCCGCGGCACAGGGGCCAGCCCCATCCGCAGCGCCGCAGTCGTCGACCGAGGCCTCGAACACGGCAGCCGATTTCGCGGGCGATGGCCTGCTGAGCAAGCTCGTCGGCACCTGGAGCGTCAAGGGCGTGGCGATCGCGCCGGATGGGTCCAAGACAGAGGGGTTTGCGGGCACATGCAGGTTCGGTCCCGCGATGGGCGGCACGTTCCTTGGCGGCGATCACCTGATCACGCGGGGCGAGAGCGCCCTGCAGATCCAGGATGTGATGGGATTCGCAGCGCCCGGCGGCTTCACGCGCAGCGAGATCACCAGCGGGGACCGCGCGCTCTTCATGTCGACGGGCCGCTGGCAGGCAGACTCCCAGACTCTGTCGTTCACGACGGTGAATCCGCTCGTGACGCCCGACGGCCGGCCGCGCTCGCTCCTGACGCTGTTCCGCTTCGAGTCGGATGACACTGTGGTCTGGACCACAGCCTTCATCACCGACGGCCAGCCATCGGGCACTGTCGAGCTGACGCTCGCCCGCGAGTCGCAGGTGCCTGGGGTCGCGAACCCCGATACGTCATACGGCGTGCCGATGATGGCTGGGGGTGGGATGCCCATGGGCGCAGCCGGCCAGGCTGGCGCTGCGCCCGGCGGCCAGCAAGGCAACTTCATCGTGCAGAGCCCGATGGGTGTCGCGGTGACAAGGGCTCCGCAGTCGATTGCGGAGACGCAGCAGGTGCTGCAGGCCATGCTCAAGCAGAAGCAGCAGATGCAGGCGCAGGTGTCCACGATGCAGCAGCAGGTGCAGGACATGTCGCGGAACTTCCACGAGGCGATGCAGCGCTGACCGCACCGCGGCCGATGTACCTGACATGCGCTCCCCGACGCTTGCGATCGTCTTCGCCGCGACCTGCGCCTTCTGGTTCGGCGTGACGGCCACGGTGGCGGGAGCCGCAGGCTGGACCTTCGCGAGCGTGAAGTCCACCGGAGTGCTGGTGGCGGGCACATCGCCGACGCCGGATGGCGCCGCACGCGCCAGCGCGCTCGCCGAGATGCCGGTGGGCGAGGCATGGCGCTACGTCGGCGGAAATGTGGCGCGCCCGATGTTCCGTGCGGTGTCGTGGGGAAGCGTCGCCGTCATCACGCTGCTCGGAGCAATGCTCGCGATCGGCAGCCGTGCCACGCTCGGCGGACGCGCGGCGCGACGGGCGTGGTGGGTGTTCATGGCGACGGCCGCGCTGTTCGCACTGCAGGCATGGACCGACCTGTCGAGCGAGCACCTCTACCGGGCTGTGTGGGACGGGTGGATCGCGGACCGTGCATTTGACGATGCGGCGCGCGCCGCGGCCGAGGCTGCGCACGGCCGCGCCACAGTCGTCTACTCGCTGTCTGCGTGCGCGATGGCGCTGCTTGGCATCGACGGGACCCGCGCGCTCCTGAGCCGCTGAGCGGCGTGTCGCCGCATCGTCGCCTCCTGGCCTCTGCGCCTCGTGCCGCTGATGGGCGCGTCGCCGATACGCTCCGCATCATGACAGGCTCGAACTCGTCTCACGCGCTGCCGCTCGCAGGTCGCCAGGCGATCGTGGGCGGATCCACGCAGGGCATCGGCCGCGCGTGCGCCGAGGCGCTCGCGGCCGCTGGCGCATCGGTCACCCTGCTCGGGCGAAATCCCGAGGGGCTTGCGGTCGTCAAGGCGGGGCTGGCGCAGCCTGCCGGCAATGCGCAGGTGCACCGCAGCGTCACGGTCGACTTCTCCGACTGGCGTGCGGTGCAGAAGGCCGCCGACGAGCACGTGAAGGCGAGCGGTCCGGTGCACATCGTCGTGCACAACACGGGTGGGCCCGCGGCAGGGTTCGCCATCGACGCTGCGCCAGAGGAGTTCGCGAAGGCCTTCGAGATGCACCTGCTCACGGGGCAGGCGCTCGTGCAGGCCTGCGCACCGGGCATGCGCGATGCCGGGTACGGCCGCATCATCAACATCACCAGCACGTCGGTGCTGGTGCCGATCCGCGGGCTTGGCGTCTCCAACACGATCCGCGCCGCAGTGGCGAACTGGGCACGCACGCTTGCTGGAGAGCTTGGCCGCTTCGGCATCACCGTGAACACGGTGCTGCCTGGATTCACGCGCACGGCGCGGCTTGAGGCGCTGTTCAAGGGCAAGGCATCGCGCGCGGGCACCACCGTGGACGCGATCGAGCGCGATGCGATCGCTCAGATCCCGGCAGGCCGGCTCGGCGGCGCTGAGGAGATCGCCGCAGCGGTGGCGTTCCTCGCCTCTCCTGCTGCGTCGTACGTCAACGGCGTGAACCTGCCTGTGGATGGCGGCAGGTCCGCGATGCAGTGAGGCGCGCATGGCACCGAGGCAGGTGATCGACATCTCGATGCGCGTCTCGCCGCGGCTGGCCGTGTTTCCGGGCGACACGCCGCTCACGCGCGAGGTGCTGCTTGACCAGCGCGATGGAGCCACCGTGACGCTGAGCACCAAGCGCATGACGGTGCACATGGGCACCCATGCCGACGCGCCGCTGCACTACATGGTTGGCGGGGCGTCCATCGACCAGCAGCCGCTTGACCTCTACTGGGGCATCTGCGATGTCGTGCATGTGCGCGACCCGCTCCGAGCGCGCGGCCGGCGCATCGCGTGGGATGACATCGTGTGGAAGGGGCCGACGACGCCACGAGTGCTCATCGGCACGGGCACGTTCGAGGATCCGGAGCGATGGACCGAGGACTTTGCGGGCCTCGAGCCCGACCTCATCGACCGCATGGCGGACATGGGTGTGCGGCTGGTCGGGGTGGATACGCCAAGCGTCGACACGGCCACGAGCAAGGACCTCCCGACGCATGCGCGGTGTGCCGCACGCGGCGTGTCGATCATCGAGGGACTGCGCCTCGACGGCGTGCTGCCCGGTCAGTGGGAGCTGGTCGCGCTGCCGCTGGCGCTCGAGGGATTCGATGCCTCTCCGATTCGCGCTGCACTGCGTGCGCTGCGCGATGAGGGCGTGTGACCGGCGCGCTGGATGCCTTCGGCGTCGAAGGCGTCGGTCCAGGCCTTCACGAACGCATCGGGCGTCGTGCGGTCGTTGTAGGGAATGGTCGGGTCGAGCGCGAAGAGCTCGTAGGCAAGCTGCTCGGCGCGTTCGCGCTGGCCCGCCTGGGCGAGCGTCGCGACCGCGCGCAGCAGCGGCACGATCGAGGTGATGCCCGGCACAGCGCCGCTCCGCTCGTCACCGTGGTCCGCGTTCCATGAGGCCATCCGCGTGCGCACCGCAGCGGCAAGCTCCGCGTAGAGCTCGTCAGAGATAGGGTCCGCACAGAGCGGGCATGCGATATCCCACCCGCGTCCATTCCACGCGGCCGTGACATCCATGCCGGGTGTCAGCGCACGTGACACGAAACCATGCGTGCGGAAGGAGTGCACCGCCAGGCCGATGCCTTCCGGCGGCGCCGGCCGCGGAAGGGTGCGGCCGAAGGCGTCGAGCTCGTCGCTCTCGTGGTCCGCAAGGATCGCAGCCCATGGCGCGACGGTGGCACGCTCAGACAGCATGACCGCAGCGGGCGGCGCATCTGGCGCGACAGTCACCAGCCACGTGCCGCCGAATCCGCCGGTGCCGCCTGAGTAGAGATCCGCGACAAGGCGTGGTACGCCATCTCCCAGATCGGTGGGATTCACCCGCCATACGCTGTTGTCGCCAAGCGTCACGCGGCCGCGCGGCGACACCACCCGCAGTCGCTCCATGATGCCGTCCTCGGGGATCGGTTCCGGGAATCGGAGCCTCTCGGTGATGGCCACCGCATCACCGATCGCCAGCCGCGCCGTGTTCTCCCACGGCAGGAACCATGAGATCGCACGGGGCCTGCTCGCCGGATGCGCATAGAGGCCGATCAGCGGCACGACGGCAAGGCACGCGCACACGAGCGCGGCACGCACCAGGATCCGCCTTGCACGCGGCACGGTGCGACCCGCAAAGTTCGTGTTGCCGCACTCGGAGCAGGGCGCCGAAGGGTCCTGCAGGCCACGCAGGTCGAACCGGCACGCAGGACAGCGCGCCTCGCCTGGGGCAAAGCGCCAGCGCGAGAGCAGCAGCAAGGCGCCGCCGAGCGCGATGGCTGACCCCGCAGCCACGAGCAGCGCGTTGCTGACCCTCAGTGTGTCGTGGATGTCCAGCATGGACAGGCCGGCTACCGGGATGCCGCCCAGCAGATGGCCTTCACCTCAACCGCGATCGGCGTCGGCAGTGCCGTGATCCCAAGCGTCGTGCGCGTGGGGTTGGGGTTGCCCTCACCCGCGAAGTACTCCGCATAGATGCGGTTGTACGTCGGGAAGTCCTCGTTCATGCGGGTGAGGAAGACGGTGACGTCGACCACGCTGGTCCACGGCAGTCCGCAGTCGGCCACGACAGCCTTTACGTTGTCGAAGCACGATCGGCACTGCACGGCGATGTCGATGGCGGTGACGTTGCCGTGCGCGTCCAGGGTGACGCCAGGAATCCTCTTGGATCCGCGCTCGCGCGGCCCGATGCCGGACAGGAACACCAGGTCCCCGACTCGCTTGGCGTGCGGGTACGCGCCGACTGGCTCCGGTGCGCGCGGGGAGTCGATCGACACAGGGTTGTGGGGTGCGCTCATGTCAGTTCCTCGGTGGCAGTCGTCGGTTCGCATCGCATGGAGGGATGGCGCCCGTGCGCCTGCGTCAGCCCGCATCCGGAGTCACGACCACATGCGGCTCCGCGAAGAAGTGAAGTGCCTCGGAGCCGCCCTCGCGGCCGAGGCCGCTCGCCCTCACGCCGCCGATGGGGGCCCGCAGGTCACGCGCCATCCAGCCGTTGATCCACACCGTCCCGCACACCAGTGCATCGGCGATTCGCGCGGCGCGTGTGCAGTCGCAGGACCACACCGTGGCGCTGAGGCCGAAGCGGGTCGAGTTGGCACGGGCGATGGCCTCGTTGTCGGTGTCGAAGGGCGCGATCGTGGCGACGGGACCGAAGATCTCCTCCTGGTCGGTGCGGCATCCGGCGGGAAGCCCCGTCATCAGCGTCGGTCGCAGGAACGCGCCGGCACGGACGCGCTCGGGCAGCGACGCCGCATCGGGCCGCGTGCCGCCGCAGATGACCTGCGCGCCCTCGGCACGGGCCGCGGCGATCGCCGACTCCACCTTGCCGCGGTGGCTCGCCGAGATCAGCGACCCGAACTGGGTCGATTCATCGAGAGGATCGCCGATGCGGAGGGCCGCGATGCGCGAGGAGAGCGCCTCGACGAGGGCATCCATCCCGCTGCGCTCCACGAGCACGCGCTCCGCGCAGTGGCACACCTGGCCCTGGTTGGAGAAGAGTGCGCGCATCAGTCCGTCGGCGGTGGCGCCGATGCGGTCGGGCGTGCAGGCATCGGCAAGGACGATGGCGGCGTTCTTGCCGCCGAGCTCGAGCGCCATGCGCACGAATCGCGGCGCTGCAGCTCGCGCGATGGCCTCGCCGGTGGCCGTGCCGCCCGTGAACGTGATGCACGCCACGCGCGGATCGGTGACAAGCGCCTGTCCGGCCACGGGACCTCGCCCATGCACGATGTTGAGCGCTCCGGCAGGGAACCCGCAGTCGAGTGCGCGCTCGGCGAGGAGGTGCGCGGTCAGCGGCGTCACTTCGCTGGGCTTGCCGACGACCGTGCATCCTGCGGCCAGGGCGGGCGCGAGCTTCCACGTGAGCAGGTAGAGCGGCAGGTTCCACGGCGCGATGCATGCAGCCACGCCGAGGGGCCGGCGTGCGATGGCGCTCGTGAAGCCCGCGCCGTGCAGCGCGTGCGGTGCGAGGGGACCTCCAGCCTCCTCGGCGAGGTCCGCGAAGAACCTGAAGTTGGATATCGCACGGGGCATGTCGACCGTCCGCGCCAGCGCGATCGGCTTGCCGGTGTCGATCGCCTCGGTGCGCGCGAAGAGGTCGAGGTCGGCCTCGATGCGGTCCGCGAGCCGGCGCAGCGCCGCTGCACGGTCGGCGACCGGTGTGCGGGCCCAGGCCGTGCTTGCGCGGTGTGCGGCATCCACGGCCTCCGCGACCTCGCGGGCCGTCGAGTCGGGGCACGATCCGACGCGCACCTGAGCCGCCGGATCGATCACGTCGAGTGCGGCGCCCTGGCGCTCCGTGAAGCGCCCGTTCACGAGGTTGCGGACGTCCATCGTCGCCATTGCGCTGCCGTGAGTTGCCGTCGCCTGCATCAGTCCGATCCTTCCGTGCTTGCCATCGCGAGCTTGCGGGATCCGCTGCCTTGCGCGGCCAGCATCAGCGTCGCGCCGCAGATCGCCACCATGCCGCCAGTCCACTGCCACCACGTGAACCGCTCGCCGTAGAGAAAGTAGCTCACGGCGCTCACGAGGAATGGCTGCAGCTGCAGCACGCCGCTGGTGATGGCCACGCCCAGCTTGGCGATGCTGATGTAGTAGAAGACGTGCCCGATCGCAATGCCGATGAAGGCGGAGATGGCGAGCGACGTGAGCACGGACGCGGGCAGCTGCGGCACGTACGCGCCATGGTCCCGGCCGAACGCCAGCATGAGGGCGATCAGGCCGAGTGCCGTGATCTGGCAGATCACCGCGAAGGCCGTGATCGGGTGGTAGGACTGCATGTTGCGGCGCACGGCAAGCCCGTAGGCGCCGTAGCTGGCCGCGGAGAACACGGCCAGCGCAATCCCGAGAGGCACGCTGCCGCCAGGTGGCGCACCGCGGCCGCCCTCTCCGCCAAGCAGGATGGGCATGAGGCCGGCCACCAGCAGCACTGCCCCACCGATGTACTGGCGGCTACGCAGCACTCCGCGCTCGGCGGGAATCAGGAACCACGCGCCGATGGCCACGAACACCAGCTGCGTGCGCAGCCCGAATGTGACCATGCCCGGGCCCACCTCGTGGTGCGCGGCGGTGAACGCGACCTGTCCCGCGATGTTCGCGACCGAGGGCAGCAGCGCATCCCGCCAGATGCGCGATGGGAGTCGCCGCCGCCACCATGCGTGAAGCACCAGCGGCAGCCAGAAGAGCGCGCTCGCGCCGTAGCGCCAGCCGTTGTTGGTCCAGAAGTCGACCGACTCCGAGAGGTCCCGCAGGAGCAGCGGCACCGTCGACCATCCAAGCAGCGTCAAGGTGACGGTGATGGTGCCCGTGCCGACGCCGAGTCGCGCGCGGCTCATCGCGTGACCGTCCCGCGGCCTGCACCGACGCGCGCGCGGCTCATCGCAGCACCAGCCACAGGGCTGCGCCGGCGATGCCCGCGACGAGCGCGGCTGCAGCGCCAACGGCCCCCGCGGCGAGCATGCGGTCCTGCATGCGACCGCGCGCCTGCGCCTGCGCATAGGGCACGTTCGTGAAGCTCACGAGGTCGTACAGCGGGATGAACCGGTCACCGAGCCATGCATGCAGCGCATGCTCGATGCGCTTCTTGGCGCGGAAGAGGCGGCTCGCGGTGCGGTCGCGCATCTCGATGAAGTTGTGGAGCGCCATGTCGGCGATGGCGTTCGCGTTGGGGATGCGTTGCGCCTGGTAGGCGCGCAGCGCAGCTGCAGTGTCCTTGCCGTGCGCGGCGAGCAGGTCGACGAGCGTCGTGACATCCTCGAAGCTCGCGTTGGCGCCCTGGCCGTAGAAGGGGACGATCGCGTGCGCAGCGTCACCGATCAGCGCCACGTTCCCGCCGACCTGCCACGGCGACGTGCGCACGGTCACGAGCGACCCGACGGGATTGCGGTCGAAGTCCGCCTCGAGGGTGGGCATGAGCGCAAGGGCGTCGGCGTAGTGGCGCGCGAAGTGCGCGAGCGCGGCGCGGCCGTGCGGCACCGACGCGAAGGAGTGGTTGCCTTCCCACGGCCAGAAGAGCGTGCACGTGAAGGAACCGTCGGGGTTCGGCAGCGCGATCATCATCGATCCGCCGCGCGGCCAGATGTGCAGCGCATCCCGGCGCATCGCCCACGGCGCGTGCGGACCGGTGGCGACAGGCGGTATGTGCAGCTCCTTGTAGCCGTGCCCGAGGTACGACTGCGAGTAGTCGAGCCGGTCGTTGCGCTGCATCGCGCTGCGGACGGCGCTGAAAGCGCCATCAGCGCCGACGATGAGGTCGGCGGCGACCATCTCGCTGCGGCCCTCCGCATCGACGAATGTGGCGGCAGGGGCCTTGAAGTCGATGTCGGTGCAGCGGCGGTCAAACGCCACGCTCACGCCATGGTGCGCATCGGCGGCGCGGAGCAGCGCGAGGTTGAGCGCGCCGCGCGAGACGCTGTGGATCGCGCGCGCCGGATCGTGGCTGTACGGCTGAAAGAGCGGTTCGCCGCCTGAGCCCGGGTGGATCATGCGGCCTGGCATGCGGATCGCGTCCTTCAGGATCTCGGCCTCGAGCCGTGCGCGGCGCAGCGCAGTCAGTCCGCGCACGCTGATCGCGAGGTTGATCGAACGTCCGCCGCTGTAGCCCTGCGCTCTCGGGTCGCCGCGCCGCTCGCGCATCGTGACGCGCCATCCCGCGGCCGCGAGCTGCTGGGCGAGGAGGCACCCCGCCAGTCCGGCTCCGACGATCAGCACATGGCGCATCGCGGAATCGTATTGGGCATGCGCCCGCGGTGGGGCGCCACAGCTCAGGATCGCCCGCGGAGCACGGCGCGCCTCGGTGCGCCGCGTTCAGGCCAGCAGCGCATCGACCAGCCGCCTGCAGTCCTCGAAGGTGCAGTACAGCGGCGCTGGTGCGGCGCGGATGACCGCCGGATGGCGGAAATCGCAGAGCACGCCAGCGGGCGCAAGCCGACCGAACAGCGCCCGTGCAGCCGCAGTGCCGCCGTCCACCTCGATCGACAGCTGCGCCCCGCGGGCGGCCGATGACGCGGGCGTCAGGATGCGCAGCCGCCCAGGCGCACCGTCGCGCACGCACATCTCGATGTAGGCCGTCATCGCGCGCGCCTTCGCACGCAGCCGCTCGAGCCCGGCGCGCCGGAAGATGTCGAAGCTCGCCAGCAGGGGGGTCAGCGAGAGGATCGGGGGGTTCGACACGGCCCAGCCGTCGGCGCCCTCCGCGAGCACGAGCTCGGGCCTCATCTCGAAGCGCTTCGACGGCTCGTGGCTCCACCACCCAGCCAAACGGGGCAGGCTGAAGTCCTTGGCGTGGCGCTCATGGATGAATGCGCCCGCCACCGCGCCAGGTCCGCCATTGAGGTACTTGTAGCTGCACCAGCACGCGAAGTCGGCGCCCCACTCGTGCATCCTGAGCTCGACGTTGCCGATCGCGTGGGCGAGGTCCCATCCGCAGCGCGCGCCCGCATCGTGTGCCGCACGCGTGATGCGCGCCATGTCGAGCACCTGGCCTGTGTAGTAGTTCACGCCGCCGAGCATGACGAGCGCCAGCGCATCGCCCTCGCGCGCAATCGCGTCGACGATGTCGCTGTCGCGCAGGCAGGCCTCGCCGGCGCGCGGCGCCACCTCGACCACAACGCTGTCCGGATCCATCCCTCGTGCAGCCACATGCGAATGCACGGCATACGTGTCGCTCGGGAACGCGCCCCTCTCGATGATGATGCGGCGGCGCCTGCCGGCGGGCTGCCAGAACGACGCCATCATCAGGTGCAGGTTGACGGTGAGCGTGTTCATCGCCACCACCTCGTGCGGGCTGGTGATGCGGACGGCGTATTCCACCCCGTCATTGCCTGGATGGGCGACCCATTGCGCGCCGGTCATGAACTGCCAGTCCACATTGTTGCGAAAGGCGTCGCACATGCCGCCGTGGCATCCGGCAAGCCCCGTGCCCGCGGCGACGGCGGCCGACACGTTCAGCGCCTGTTCCTTGCCGATCTCGCTCATCGTCCAGACG
>VERO01000130.1 GCA_018882625.1 Phycisphaerales bacterium
ACGGCAGGCTGCGCGGCAGGAACTCGCGCTGCACGCTCGCGGCCAGCTGCAGCTCGTCCTGGAGGCGCTCCATCTCGTGACGAAGCCCACCCGAGAACCGGGCCGCCACCGTCATCTCGCCCCGCAGCCGCTCGACCTCACGCTGGCGCGCGAGCAGCGCGCGCAGCGCGGTGGCCAGGTGCTCCGGTCCGGCCTGCGCATCGAGCGCCATCGTCACCCCGCTCGCCGGCGGCTGCGCGGCGCGCGCGGGGCCCACGAGCGCGATCACCGGTCGCGCATCGGATGCGGCATCGTCGATGATGCGTGACAGCGCATCGCCGGGCACCGGGTCCGGACCCACCACGACCACTGCCGCCGACTCCCGCGCGGTGCGCCGGCACTGGGGGTCCGCGAGGTCGAGCGCCGTGGCGCACACGTCGGGCACCGCGCTGAGCGCTGCGGCAACGTGTGCCGCAGTGCCGTCACCCTGGAGCGAGACGATGGCCACCCGTCGCGTGGTGGCGGAGTGCGCAGCTGCGGTCTCCATGGGACGTCGAGTCTAGGGGCAGCGTGGGCCGGGGCCGGTCCCCACGCCAGGCGACGCCCATGAACGGCGCATCGGGGCGACCGTCATCGTGCGTGCAGCCATCCGATGGCGCGGTCGTCGAGCGTGCTCCGGGAACCGAGCTCACCGGCGCGCGGCGCCCTCGACCAGTCCGCGATGGCGCGCCCGGTGGCCATCGCGACCAGCGAGGATGGCGACAGCGGCACGAGCTCCCCGTCATGGAGGCCCGCGCTCCACGCGCAGAACCCGGCGATGCGCTCGGGCGTGGCGCCCGCATCGCGCAGCGATGCGACGGTCAGCGACCCCTGGCGCTTGGACATGCGCTGCCCCTGCGCGTCCATGAGCAGCGGCAGGTGCCACCACCTCGGCGGTGACGCACCGAGCGCGCGCCAGATGCGCGCGTGCAGCGCAGCCGCCTCGCGGAGGTCCTCGCCACGCACCACGTCGGTGATGCCCTGCGCGATGTCGTCCGCGCACACCGCGAGGTGGTAGGCCGGCAGGTCCGCCTTCGTCCACACGATGGGGTCGCCGAACAGCGCAAGCGGATCGGCGTCGAATGGAACGCCCGCCCGCTCGTCCACCCGCTCGGTGCCCGCGCCGACCGCAAGCCGCAGGTTCGCATCCTGGGCATCGCGCACCGCAGATGCCGTTCCGATCCACTCGGGGCCAGGGTGCGGAGGCCGCAGCTCGGGCGGGAACCGCACCACTGACGCGATGCCGTGCGGGGCATGCAGCGCATCCTGCTCGGGGGACGCGCGCCGGATCTGGGAGCGCGAGTGGGCGCTGAGGTAGACCGCATGCGCACGGGCGAGCGAGTCAAGCGCGTGCAGGTGGACCGAGGTTCGCGTCGACTGGATGGCCGGCGCGCCATCCCAGTCGATGCCAAGCCACGTGAGGTCCCCGATGCAACGCTCGATGTCGCCGTCGCGCGTGCGGCTCGGATCGAGATCCTCGATCCGCAGGAGGATCCTCCAGCCGAGATGGCGCGCAAGCGCCCATGTCAGCAGCAGCGTGCGCGCGTTGCCCAGGTGCAGCTGGCCCGTGGGACTCGGCGCGAGCCGCGTGGCCGCAACTCCACTGCAGCGCGGCTCTTGCGGATTGGGGGGCGACGCGTCCATGTCCGCTATCCTCCCATGGATGCGCAAGCTTGCGGAAGCCGAAGTGGAGCGGGCCCTGCAGGACCTGCCCGAGTGGGGACTCGTGGGAGAGTCCATCAACCGCACCTACGCCTTCGCGGATTTCCGCGCGGCCATGGCCTTCGTGAACGCCGTGGCGGAGTCTGCCGAACGCGTGCAGCACCACCCGGACATCCTCGTCCGCTACGCGAAGGTGACCCTCACGCTCTCGACGCACGACGCGAACGGCATCACGACGAGGGACTTCGACTTCGCGCGCGAGGCCGACAGGATCGCCGGATCGTGAGCTGGTCGGGCGCCTGAGCGCGCGAACGGCACGGCGTTGGGGGCGTGCTGGCCGGTCAGCTGAGGGCCTGGCGGACGTAGTCGGCCCGCACCGAGCGCTCCGCATCGTCCCCGACTCCCGCATCGGGCCGCAGCAGCGACAGGTGCGCGGGCTGGATCTCGAGCATCAGGCGCTGCACGCGCGCCATGTCGACCGGCAGGAGGCCGAGCGCTGCGCCCAGCCGCACCCGGCTGAGCAGCCGCATCGCCTCGTCGTGGGCCAGCAGGCGTGCCGCGCCGAGCGTGGCCTGCGCGCGGTGCACCCGGTCCTCAAGCATCATTCGGTCGCGCGTCAGGAGCTGCTGGCGAGCCTCGCGCTCGTATGCGACCAGCCGCGGCAGCACCACATCTCGGAACTCGGCGAGCAGCGCTTCCTCGGTCGATCCCAGCGTCGTCTGGTTGGAGACCTGGAAGAAGTCCGCATCGGTGACCGATCCCTCGCCGTAGTAGCCGCGCACCGCGAGGTGGAGATCCTTGGCGGCGTTCTGCACGCGCTCGATCTCGCGCGTCATGCGCAGCGCGGGGAGGTGCAGCATGGCGCTGATGCGGATGCCGCAGCCGACGTTGGTCGGGCATGCGGTCAGGTATCCCCACCTCGGGTGGAAGGCCCAGTCGACGGCGCCGGCGAGCGCATCGTCCACCCCGCATGCGGCGGCAAAGCACGAGTCCAGCGCGAGCCCCGACTGCAGCGCCTGGATCCGGAGGTGGTCCTCCTCGTTGACCATCAGGCTCGTGCGCTCGTCTGGGGATACCGCGAGGGCGCGGGGGGCATCGCTCTCCGCGAAGTGGCGCGACACGAGGTGCCGCTCCACCAGCAGCGTGCGGTCACGCGGCGCGGCGCCGTGGAGCTCAAGCCACGCCAGGCCCGGCGCCACCGAGCGCTCGACCGCCTTGCGCAGCAGCCGCAGCGCCTCATGCCGCTGCGCGTGGGTCGCGCGGTTGACGAAGGGAAGTCCGGAGACGTTGCGCGCGAGGCGCACGCGCGAGGAGATCACCACATCGGGCTCCGGACCGAGCCTGGCCAGCGCGGCGACATCGATGATGGAGGACGCTGGGCTCATGGCCTCGTCACCGTGCCGGGCCCGAGGGACCGCTGGCCTCGCGGCCCGGTGCGTCGCCCGCATCAGGCGCGATCGCAGAGAGCTCGTCGCGGAGTCGCGCAGCCCGCTCGTACTGCTCGGCGGTGACCGCGCTGTCGAGCTCGCGCATGAGCTTCTCGCGGCGCACCCTCCGAAGCTCGACCTCCGCTGCCGCCTTCGGCGCGCGGCCGACATGCGCGGTGCCTCCGGCCTGGGCGCGCTCGATGACCTGTCCGAGCATCGGCTGGAAGCAGTCGTAGCACGCGGGGCAGCCGAGCGTGCCGGTCTTGCGGAACTCCGCAAACGAGACTCCGCATCCAGTGCATGAGGCGAGCGCACGCGGGCGCGCCGCATCTCCCTGCGTGCTCTTGGCGATGTGCAGCAGCACCTCGGCGACCGGCTGCGCCGCGGGCACGGCCAGCCCAGCCTCCAGGGCGTGCTCCGCACACAGGTGCACCTCGCGTATGACGCCCTTGCGGATCAGGTGCTCGTGGACGACGGCAGGGCGTTCGCAGTGATCGCACTTCATGGGCACGCGGGATCAGTGGTGCAGGTCGGGGGTCGCAGGAAGTGGAAATGCTAGGCGCGGCGGATCCGCGAGGCGCCAGAGGCGCACAGCGCCGCGCGGACCGCGGAAATCTCGGCGAGAAGGGGGGCTACTGCGGCGAGCGGCTGGACCGTGGAGGCATCGGAGAGCGCGTCGGATGGGTTGGGATGGCACTCGAGGAAGACCGCGTCCACACCGGCGGCGACGGCGGCGCGGGCCAGCAGCGCGGCGCGCTCAGGCCGGCCGCCGCTGGTCGAGCCCTCGCCCGGAAGCTGCGTCGAGTGCGTGGCGTCGAAGCAGACGGGCACCCCGAGCTCGATCAGGTCACCGATGCCCGCGAAGTCGTTCACCAGCCGGTGGTACCCGAAGAAGGTGCCGCGCTCGGTCACCATCATGCGCGTGCATCCCGACTCGCGCAGCTTGGCGATCGCGCCGCGCATCTCCGATGGCGCCATGAACTGGCCCTTCTTGACGTTCACCGGAAGGCCGGTGCGCGCAGCGGCCGACAGCAGATCCGTCTGGCGCGCGAGGAATGCCGGGATCTGCAGCAGGTCCACGGCCTGGGCCGCGCGCTCCGCCTGGTGTGGCTCGTGGATGTCCGTGGTGACCGGCACGCCCAGCCTCTCGCGCAGCGCCGCGAGCATGTCGCATCCGCGCTCGAGACCGGGTCCGCGCGCGCTCCGGACGCTGGACCTGTTGGCCTTGTCGAAGCTCGCCTTGAACACCAGGGGAAGGCCGGCCGCGCCGCACGCCTCAATCAGGCCGACGCCGATGCGCATGTTCGTCTCGTCGGACTCGAGGAGGCAGGGGCCCGCCACGACGACAAGCGGCCCCCGTGCGCCGAAGGCGCTCAGTTCGACTGGGGCTGCCATCAGGGCATCGATCGCTGCGGTTCTGGGGCTGGTGGCAGGTGCCATGGTCGCCATTATCACGGTTCGGCTCGCCGGCGTGGCAATCGGCACAATTCCTGCCGGATTCGCTTCTCCGGAGGCCCAACGATTCCGATCTTTGGGCTGGAGGCAATCCATGGCTGACCACTCCCACATCCCCGTGCCCCACGACCCCGAGCCCTTCACCGAGGCGGTCGCCCGGATCCTGCGCCAGTTCCGCCCGGACGCGTCCGTGCAGATCGTGGCCCCATTGCGCCTGAGCGTGGACGGGCGGCTGATGCAGCTCGACAACCTTCACCGCATGGTCGACGGCTCTGCCGACGCATGCGCCGTGGTGCGCGGGTACCTCGAGCGCGTCCTGGAGGGCGACTCGATCGGGGCGACGCCGATACCGCTTGCGGTCGCGCGCGGAAGGATCATGCCGCGCATCCAGCCCGAGTCGCTCTTCGAGACGGTCGACCGGGAGCAGGTCGCGCACGTGACGTGGGTCAACGGCACCGTGATCGTGTTCGTGATCGACATGCCTGAGGTCACCGTGAGCGTCTCGACCGAGCAGATGATCCGCTGGGGGCTGCAGCCCGATGACCTCGAGTCGATCGCGCGCCGCAACCTGATGCGGTACCGGCCGCGCATGGAGATGCAGATGATCTCGGCGAAGGACGGCGGACGCGCGGCGTTCGTGTCGCTGCGTGACGGGTACGACGCGGCGCGGATCCTCATGGAGGGACTGCATGCGCGCCTGGCGAGCGAGCTGGGCGGCAACTTCTTCGTGGCGACCCCGGCGCGTGACGTGTTCCTGGCCATCTCGCACGGGCCGGACACCTTCGTGGACCGCGTGCGCGAGCGTGTGGCGCGTGACTTCCGGCGCATGCCGTACCCGATCACCACCGACTTCTTCATCGTCACCAGGGATGGCGTCGCGGGCACTGCGCAGGCGGCATGAGCCGTTGGCGCGGTGCGCGCCTAGCATCGGGCACCATGAAGGCCGAACGAGTGCTCGCTGAGCTCAACCGACTCCGCACCGACCTGGACAAGGATCCGCAGGACCTGGAGTGGTTCACGCTGCACCACGCCTTCTGCTTCATCTCGTACCGGATGGGCGACTTCCAGAGGTACCTCGATGAGGTGGTGAAGCCCGGCGAGTCGCCTGAGGGCTGATCGGTCGCCGTATCATCGCCCGTCTATGGCGACGAGCGAGCGGCGCGACTACAAGTCCACCCTGAACCTGCCCAAGACGGCCTTCCCGATGAAGGCGAACCTGGCGCAGGCGGAGCCCGCCACGCTCAAGCGCTGGGAGTCCGAGGGGCTCTACGCCAGCGTGCTGGCGGCGCGCGCCACCGCTGAGCCATACGTCTTCCATGACGGCCCGCCCTACGCCAACGGGGCGATCCACGTCGGGCACATGCTCAACAAGGTGCTCAAGGACATGGTGGTGCGGTCCGTCACCATGGAGGGCCGGCGCTGCGCCTACGTGCCTGGGTGGGACTGCCACGGACTGCCGATCGAGCACCGCGTGGTCACCGCCATGGTCGAGTCCGGCAAGGCCGCGAAGCTCGATGCGCTGCCGCCCGACACCCGGCGCATGGCGATCCGCCGCGAGTGCGCCGCCTACGCGCAGAAGTTCATCGCGCTGCAGGCCGCGCAGATGAAGCGGCTCCTCACGCTCGCCGACTACGAGCACCCCTACATGACGATGCAGCCGGAGTACGAGGCGGGGACCCTCGAGGTCTTCGCGCGGCTGCTCGAGGAGGGGTTCGTGTACCGGGACCTCAAGCCGGTCCACTGGTCGATCGCCAACCGCACTGCGCTCGCGGAAGCCGAGCTCGAGTACGAGGACCGGCAGGACATGTCGGTCTACGTGGACTTCGAGGTGGCCGACCGCGATGCGGCGGACCGCGCCTTCGGGACCGAGAGCCCGTGCACGCCGTGCCTGATGATCTGGACCACGACTCCGTGGACGCTGCCGGCGAACCTCGCGATCGCGGTGCATCCTCGATTCCGCTACGCGCTCGCGGAGATCGATGGCGCGGTGACCATCATCGCGTCGGACCTGCTCAAGAAGGTGTGCTCGGTCATCGGCGCCGAGCAGGTGAG
>VERO01000131.1 GCA_018882625.1 Phycisphaerales bacterium
GCCGTGAAGAGGACTGTCCGCGGGGCATCCTGCCTCGACGCATGCATTGCGCGCAGGCTAGCGGCGGCAGATACGATCCGCCGCCCCCCGAGGACCACATGCTCAAGCGGACCCACTTCTGCGGCGCGATGCGCCCAGCGCACGCCGGACAGACCGTCACCCTTTGCGGCTGGGTCAACACCTACCGCGACCAGGGGCGAGGGCTCCTGTTCATCGACCTCCGCGACAAGGAGGGCCTCTGCCAGATCGTCTTCGACCTCGAGTCGAGCGCGCCGGACATCGTCAGCGCCGCGAAGGCGCTGCGTCGCGAGGACGTGATCGCCGTGCGCGGCTCGATGCGCATCCGCGCCGGCGACCCCAACCCGAAGCTGGCCACCGGCGAGGTCGAGATGGTCGTCGCGGATCTCGAGGTGCTCAACAAGGCCGAGACGCCGCCCATCCTGCCCGACGAGCACGAGGCGGAGAAGATCGGCGAGGAGACGCGCCTCCGCTACCGGTACATCGACCTGCGACGTCCGCGCATGCAGCACATCCTGCGCACGCGCTCGCGCATCACCAAGTTCGCGCGCGACTACTTCCAGGGCAACGGGTTCCTGGAGATCGAGACTCCGCTGCTCATCAAGAGCACGCCCGAGGGCGCGCGCGACTTCGTCGTGCCCAGCCGCATCTACCCGGGGATGTGGTACGCGCTCCCGCAGAGCCCGCAGCTCTTCAAGCAGATCCTCATGGTCGCGGGCTGCGACCGCTACATGCAGATCTGCAAGTGCCTGCGCGACGAGGATCCGCGCGCGGACCGCCAGGCGGAGTTCAGCCAGATCGACCTTGAGATGAGCTTCGTCGACCGCGAGGACGTGATGTCGATGATGGGCGGCTTCGCGAAGGGCCTCTGGGCCGAGCTCTTCGGCATCGAGATCGGCGAGATCCCGCGCATGACGTGGGCGGAGGCGATGGAGACCTACGGCATCGACCGCCCCGACACGCGGTTCGGGCTGCCGATCCGCGACGTCAGCGCCATCGCGTCGCAGACATCGTTCCGCGTCTTCACCGAGGCGCTCGCCAAGCGAAGCCCATCGGGCCGCAGCGGAGTGGTCAAGGCGCTGCGCGTGCCGGGTGGTGCCGAGACGCTGACCCGCAAGGTCACCGACGGCTACTCGGAGTGGTCGAAGGGGTTCAAGGCCGGCGGCATCCCCAACGCGAAGTGGAACGGCACCGCGTTCGAGACCGGCATCGCCAAGTTCCTCGAGCCCGTGGCTGCGCCGCTGGCCGAGGCGCTCGGCCTCGAGGCCGGCGATGTCGTGCTCTTCGCGGCGGACACGTGGGAGATCGCCACGAAGGTGATGGGCGAGCTGCGCCTGAAGGTCGCGCACGACCTCAAGCTCATCCCCGAGGGCACATGGAACTTCCTGTGGGTCGTCGACTTCCCGATGTTCGAGTGGGATGACGAGGGCAAGCGCTGGGTGGCGCTGCACCACCCCTTCACGAGCCCCAACCCAGACCAGTTCGGCATCCTCGAGACCGATCCGGGCGCGTGCCTCTCGGCGGGCTACGACCTGGTGCTCAACGGCAGCGAGATCGCAGGCGGATCGATCCGCATCCACCGCATGGACGTGCAGGAGCGGGTCTTTTCCCTGATCGGCCTCGACCGTGCGGAGGCGGAGGCGAAGTTCGGCTTCCTGCTGTCGGCGCTGCGCCATGGCGCGCCGCCGCACGGTGGCATCGCCTTCGGGCTCGACCGGCTCGTGATGCACATCGTCGGCACCGACAACATCCGGGACGTCATCGCGTTCCCGAAGACGCAGTCAGGCGGCGACCTCATGATCGAGGCGCCGGGAGCGATCTCGGACGAGCAGCTGAAGGAGCTGCACGTGCGTAACGTGCCGCCCCCGCAGAAGGTGTAGGCACCCACCGGCCAGCGGCCAGTTCCCCCGGGCATCCCGCGCACCGCAGGGCCACAGGGACCGGCGCGAGCTAATGGATGCCCTGCGCGCCGAGCCAGCGCTCGCACTCGAGCGCGGCCTGGCATCCCATGCCTGCGGCGGTGATCGCCTGCCTGTAGTGGGCGTCGGCGACGTCCCCCGCCGCGAACACACCGGCGATGTTGGTGGCGCTCGAGCGCGTGCGCAGCGACACGTAGCCCGCATCATCGAGCTCGATGCCTGCTCCCTTGAGGAACCCGGTCGCGGGCGAGTGCCCGATCGCCACAAAGAGCCCGCCCACATCCATGGTCGACCGCGCGCCCGTCACGGTGTCCTCCAGCTCGAGGCCTGTGATGCGCTCGTCCCCGAGCACCGACGCCACGCGCGTGTTCCACATCACCTCGGCGTTGGGCTGCGACATGAACCGCTGCTGCATCGCCTTCGATGCGCGCAGCGACTCGCGCCGGTGGATCACCACCACCTTGGACGCGAACTTGGTGAGGTACGTCGCCTCCTCCATGGCCGTGTCGCCGCCGCCGACCACCGCGAGCACCTTGCCGCGGTACACCGGCAGCGCACCGTCGCACACCGCGCACGCGCTGACGCCGCCGCCCGACTGGGCCAGTCGCAGCTCGTTCGGCACGCCGAGCCAGTTCGCGGTGGCGCCGGTGGCGATGATGACCGAGTGCGTGTGCACCGTGCGACCCTCCGAGGTCTTCAGCGCGAAGGGACGGGACGCGAAGTCGCAGGACACCACGTCCTCGTCGGCGATGCGCGTGCCGAAGCGCTCGGCCTGCGCCCGGAAGTGCTGCATGAGCTCCGGACCCGTCACGCCATGCGGGAATCCCGGATAGTTCTCCACCTCCGTCGTGAGCATCAGCTGCCCGCCCGGAAGCACCGGAGCCGGATCCGAGCGAGGCACGCCGACGATGCACAGCGGATTGAGGTTGGCACGGGCCGCATAGATGGCGGCGGTCCAGCCCGCCGGGCCGGATCCGATGATGACGACCCGTTCGACCGTGGAGTCCGCGGCGCTCACTGGATCATCCCCTGCTCCCGGGCGAGCGCCCGCAGCGGAGGCCAGACGAGGATGTCGCCGGCGGACCCGTCGTCGGCATGGTTCGTGCCGCCGCCGTCCTCATGGTCCGAGCCGCGCGACCAGAGCATGCAACCCTTCACCTTGACGCGACCGACCGGCGTGTCGATGGTCTCCACCGATGCGCCAAGTTCGCGGAACCCGAGGCGGCCGCCCTTCTTGTCGAAGGGATCGAAGTCGAAGCGCTTGTTGGCGAAGACGGCATAGGCGCGCTCGATGTCTCGCGGCCAGCTCTTGCGGAACTCGAGGTAGTAGCCGCAGAGGCCGGCGCTGGTCGCCGTGCCGTTGATCTGCACCGCGAGCACCCAGCGCCACGTGAAGGCGCGCTCGATGTCGCGTATGAGCGACGTCACCGCCGCATAGCGCACGGGATTGGCGCGGGAGAACTCGGTTGGCGCAGACTGGAAGGGCGTGTACGGACGCACGTTCCAGCGCCTCCACCAGTCGTCGTAGATGTCCTGCAGCTTGTCGACGCTCGGGTCGAGGTCGGAGTGCAGCTCCGCCACCTGACGCCAGAGCCTTGAGGTGCCGAACCGGTCAAGCTTCCGGTCGCCCCCATGCTGCGCGGAGAGCACCGCCGCGAACCGGTCCAGGTCAGGCTTCCCGCGCTCCGAGAACACGCCCTTGAGGACAGCCTCGGCCACGAGGCGATCTCCCTCGGGCATCGCCAGGCGACGGAGCTTCTGGTTGTCTGTGGGCTTCAGGAACGGATACTCGTCGAGCGACAGCTTCTTGAGGAGCGGGACATTGAGCCCGTCAAGGTGGGTCCACAGCACGTCCCGGTGGATGGACAGCGCCTGCGACAGCGCCTGCATCGCGAAGAGCTTCTCCTCCAGAAGCGGCTGCTCCACGAGCTGGCGCAGCACCCTCAGCCACGCCACACCCACGCCGAAGGCCTTGTCATGCTGGCCTTCGGCGCACAGGCGGTACATCTCCGCCGTGGCGTACACGCCCAGCGCACGGACCGCGTTGAAGTAGCCGAACCTGATCTGCCCGAGCGCGTCGCCACCGCCGACGACCGTCGCCACTCCCGCGGTGCGCCAGGCCTCGGGTACCGATGCCGTGCCGTAGGGCATCGCGAACACAAGCGCGTCCTGCGACTTGACCATGGCCTCGCCGATGGCCGGATTGGCCTTTGACCAGGCGGAGAGCTTCGCCCAGTCGGGGGATCCTGGCCAGACGCTCGAGGCGTCGTACTGCGGACCCACCTCGGCGGGACAGGGAGTTGCCGCAACCACCGCACCGAGCACGGCCTGCGCGCTGCGGTTGCGCTCGCTCACCTTGAAGGGCTCGAGTCCGTTGAGGGCCTTGATGAGCTCCGCATCCTCGGCCTGCGACGCGGGCGCCGCGCCGCCTTGCGCGGAGGCGCGCGGGGCCACGGCAAGCAGGGCGAGGCAGGCGACGCATGCCGCGCACAGTCTGAGCACTGGAATGCCTGCCGCACACGCTGCGGCGGGATGGGATCGGGTCAGGCCACGCATGGGGCGGCAAGGGTAGCACAGCGCGCCGGGCTACACTCCCCCGCCCACCGCGTCGCGCAGGAGATTCCACCATGATCGTTGGCGTTCCCACTGAAGTGAAGACAGACGAGTTCCGGGTCGGCATGAGGCCCGTTGGTGTCGAGATGCTGGTGCGGGATGGCCACACGGTTCTGGTGCAGGCCGGTGCCGGCCACGGCAGCGGCTTCAGCGACGAGCAGTACGCGGCAGCAGGTGCGCGCATGGTTCCGGACGCCAAGGGCGTGTGGTCGGGCGCGGACATGATCGTCAAGGTGAAGGAGCCGCAGCCCCAGGAGATCCCGATGATCCGCCCTGAGCAGCTGCTCTTCACCTACTTCCACTTCGCGGCAGACCGAGAGCTCACCGTGGGCTGCCTCGAGAGCCGGTGCATCGCGGCCGCCTACGAGACACTCACCGACGATCACGGCCACCTTCCCCTGCTCACGCCCATGAGCGAGGTGGCGGGAAAGCTCTCCGTGCAGGAGGGCGCGAAGTACCTCGAGCGTCCCTTCGGCGGCGCAGGCGTCCTCCTCGGTGGCGTGCCCGGCGTGGCGCCCGGCCACGTGCTCGTCATCGGAGGCGGTGTCGTCGGCACGTGCGCCGCGCGAATGGCCGCGGGCCTCGGCGCCGATGTCGTGATCCTCGACGTCAGCATCGAGCGGCTGCGCTGGCTCAGCGAGGTGATGCCCGCCAACGTGAGCTGCGTCTTCAGCGATCCTCAGGCGATCCGCGAGCGCCTCGCGTGGGCCGACCTGATCGTGGGTGCCGTGCTGCTGCCCGGCGCGCGCGCGCCCAAGCTCATCCGCAAGCCGGACCTCGCGCACATCCGCCCGGGCTCGGTCATCGTCGATGTCGCGATCGACCAGGGCGGATGCGTCGAGACGGCGCGCGTCACGACCCACCGCAATCCCACGTATGTGGTGGATGGCGTTGTGCACTACTGCGTCGGGAACATGCCTGGCGCGGTGGCGCGCACCTCGACGCAGGCGCTCACCAACGCCACGCTTCCTTGGGTGCTCAAGCTGGCGCGCGTCGGCGCCGACCAGCTGGCGCGCATGGACCACCACTTCGCCAACGCGATCAACATGACGCGCGGCACGCTCACCAACAGGGCCGTCGCCGAGGCCCATGACCTCGAGTTCGAGCCTCTTCCGGCATGAGCGCCACTTCCGATTCCGCGCCTGAGGTTCCGGCGCGCGTCAACGTCCTGCTGCTGGGCACCGGCGGGCGGGAGTCCGCACTCGCGTGGAAACTGCGCCAGTCCCCGCGGCTCGGCACGCTGTGGGTGCAGCCTGATGCGAACGCGCAGCTGCTCGAGCTGGGCACCCCCTGCCCCGAGAGGATCGACTTCCGCGCGAAGTTCCACCTGGAGCGCTGGCTCGACCGCAACGACGTGCAGCTGGTGGTCGTGGGGCCGGAGGGACCGCTTGCCGAGGGCGCGGTCGACGCGCTGACTCGCCAGGGAGATTCGCGTCGCGGCATCGCACCGCGAATGGTCTTCGGTCCGGTGAAGGCTGCAGCCCGACTTGAGGGCGACAAGGCATACGCCAAGCAAGTGATGCGCGAGGCTCGCGTGCCGACGGCGGAGGCGCGCACGTTCACGTCGCTCGAGTCGGCCATCAGGTCAGTGGAGGACCGCGACGAGCCGTGCGTGGTGAAGGCCACGGGGCTCTGCGCAGGCAAGGGCGTGACGGTCTGCGACGGTGCGGCCGACGCGATCGCGGCGCTGCGGCGCTGCCTGGACCGGAAGGAGTTCGGCGATGCCGGGGCGACCGTGCTGATCGAGGAGCGGCTCGAGGGGCAGGAGCTCAGCGTGCTCGCGCTCGTCGACGGGCGCACCGTCACGGTGCTCGACCCCTGCCAGGACCACAAGCAGGTGGGCGAGGGCGATGTGGGCGCCAACACCGGCGGCATGGGCGCCTACTGCCCGACGCCGCTTGCCGACGACGAGCTGATCCGGGCGGTGTCGCGCGATGTGCTGGTGCCGACCGTCGATGCGCTGCACCGCGACGGCATTACGTTCCGCGGCGTGCTGTACGCGGGGCTGATGCTCCCGCCTTCGGGCCCGAAGGTGCTTGAGTTCAACACACGCTTCGG
>VERO01000132.1 GCA_018882625.1 Phycisphaerales bacterium
CAACGCCGACGTCGGCCGCCTCTTCGTGAGCGAGAGCCGCGTGGACGAGGGCCCCACCATCAAGCGCTTCCAGCCGAAGGACCGCGGCCGGTCGCACCCCATCATGAAGCGCACGAGCCACATCAGCGTGACCGTGGGCGAGCGAGACTGAACTAGGAGCCACCCATGGGACAGAAGGTCCAGCCATTCGGATTCCGCGTCGGCGTCACTGAGGCGCACAAGAGCCGCTGGTTCGCGCCCAAGGCGCTCTTCGGCGAGCTGCTCGTCGAGGACTACCGCATCCGCGCGTACCTCGACAAGCGCCTCAACCGCACGCCGCCCTACGCGGCCGTCAGCGACATCCACATCGAGCGCACCCGCGAGGAGCTCACCGTGGTCATCAAGACGGCGCGCCCGGGCCAGGTGCTCGGCATCAAGGGCTCCGGCAAGGAGCAGCTCGTCAACGAGCTGCAGGGCCTGACGGGCCGCAAGGTCGTGATCAACGTCGTGGAGGTCCGCAACCCCGAGATCGACGCCCGCCTCATCGCCGAGACGATCGGCGAGCAGCTCAAGAAGCGCGCGAACTTCCGCCGCCTCGTGAAGCAGCGCTGCGAGAGTGCGATGCAGAACGGCGCCAAGGGCGTGCGCATCCTCATCTCCGGCCGCCTCGGCGGCGCCGAGATGAGCCGCGCGCTCGACACGCGCCTCGGGTCCATCCCGCTGTCGACGCTCCAGGCGAACGTTGACTACGCGGTGGCCCACTCCGTCACCACCTCCGGTGCCCTGGGCATCAAGGTGTGGGTGTTCAAGGGCGTCTACAAGGCGGGCGAGCAGGAGGAGTACGTGTCCTCCGCAGCCGGCGGGCGCGCCCGTGCGCGTGGCCGCCGCTGACGCGTCCCGCACCCACCAGTCCACTCCACGAAGACACGAACGAGAGCCACTGACCAGAGGAACCGGCCATGAGCCTGATGCCCAAGCGAGTCAAGTACCGGAAGCAGCAGCGCGGCAAGATGAAGGGCAACGCCACGCGCGGCAACTACGTCGCCTACGGCGACTACGGCCTCCAGGCGCTGGAGACCGTGTGGCTGAGCGGACGCCAGATCGAGGCGGGCCGCATCGCCGCGCAGCACTTCCTGCGCCGCGCCGGCAAGCTGTACATCCGCGTCTTCCCCGACAAGCCAATCAGCAAGAAGCCGCTTGAGACCCGAATGGGCACCGGAAAGGCCGACGTGGACTTCTGGGCCGCGCGCGTGAAGCCCGGCACCATGCTCTTCGAGATCGCGGGCGTCGGCGAGGATGTCGCCAAGCAGGCGCTCGCGCGCATCGCCTACAAGATGCCCGTCCGGTGCCGCCTCGTGGGCCGCCGTGTGGCCGTCTGACCCGACGAAGGAAGGAACGCACCATGGACATGCGAGAGATCAAGAGGCTCAGTGACGAGGAGATCGCGATGGAGGCCACGCGCCTGCGCCGCAAGATCTTCGACCTCCGCACGCAGTCGGTCACCGACAAGGTGGTCGACTCGTCGCAGTTCCCAAAGACCCGCAAGGACCTCGCCCGGCTGATGACGGAGGCCTCGAGCCGCCGCATCGCCAAGGCGCCAGCAGCCAGGAGCAACGCGTGAGCCGCAAGCAACCAGTCGCCATTCCCGAGAAGAGCCCGCGCCGCACGGGCATCGTGCAGAGCGCGGCGTGCGACCGCACCCGCAAGGTCGTGATCGGCTACTCCGTCCGCCACCCGCGCTACGGCAAGTTCGTGCGCAGGAGGACGGTGCTGCACGTGCACGACGAGCGCAACGAGTCGCGCCTGGGCGACCGTGTGGAGGTGGCGGAGTGCCGTCCCATCTCCAAGACCAAGAGCTGGATCCTCGTCCGCATCGTCGAGCGCGCGCCCCAGCGGGCGGAGATCGTCTACGGCGAGCAGGTGAAGGCCAAGGACAGCGACTGAGACTGACCGGAGCAACTGACCATGATCCAGAAGGAAAGCAGACTCGAGGTTGCCGACAACAGCGGCGCACGCCAGGCGATGGTGATCGGCGTGCTCGGCGCGTCCACCGCGCGCGGGCGCTTCCGCCGCCTGACCATGAGCGTCGGTGACCGCGTCATGGTGGCCGTGAAGGCCGCCATCCCCAACGGCGACGTGAAGGCCGGCGACAAGGCGCTCGCGGTGATCGTGCGCGCCAAGTACCCCATCCGCCGCTCCGACGGCAGCTACGTGCGCTTCGACTCGAACGCGTGCGTGCTCATCGACAAGGACGGCAATCCGCGCGGCACCCGCATCTTCGGTGCGGTCGCCCGCGAGCTCCGCGAGAGGAACTACATGAAGATCGTGTCCCTAGCACCGGAGGTCGTCTGACCATGCCACGCCACGTCCGCAAGGGAGATGTCGTGATCGTCACCGCTGGCAACGCCCGCGGCACTGTCGGCGAGGTCCTCGCCGTCGACACCAAGTCCCACCGGGTCACGGTCAAGGGCGTCAACGTCCGCACGAAGCGCCTGCGCAAGACGCAGGAGCGACCGCAGGGCGGCACCGTCGAGGCCGAGACGTCCATCCACATCTCGAACGTCAGCCCCGTCGCCGACGGCAAGCCCTCCCGGGTCCGCTTCGTCACCAAGGCGGACGGCTCGAAGGTCCGCGTCGCCGCCCGCAACGGGCAGGAGCTCCACACGCTGCGCGCCGCCGCCAGCAGGAAGGGCAATGACCGATGAGCGCCACCGCATCAACCGCCTCGCGCCTGAAGGCCGTCTTCGACACCGAGGTCGGGCCGAAGGCCCTCAAGGAGTTCGGGCTCTCAAACGTGCACCAGCTGCCGCGCATCGCCAAGGTGGTGATCAACGTGGGCGTGGGCAAGCAGCTCGAGAACCAGAAGCTCAAGCCCGAGTACCGCGACACCGTGATCTCGACGCTGTCCACGATCACCGGCCAGAAGCCCGTGATGGTGGCCGCGAAGAAGCCCGTGTCGAACTTCAAGGTCCGCGAGGGTGCGCCGAGCGCGTTCATGGTCACGCTGCGCCGCGAGCGCATGTGGAGCTTCCTCGACCGCATGGTCAACCTGGCGATCCCCCGCATCAAGGACTTCCGCGGCGTGCCGGACAAGGCCTTCGACAAGGACGGCAACTACTCCTTCGGCCTCACCGAGCAGGCCGTGTGGCCCGAGATCAACATGGCCAACGTGACGTTCACGCACGGCATGAACATCAACATCGTCTTCGACGGGAGCGACCCGAAGAAGAGCAAGTACATCCTCACCGAGCTGGGCATGCCCTTCGTGCGCCACGAGGGTGGCGCCAAGAAGGCCGGCTGACGCCAGCGCCGCATACGGAGACACAGACCATGGCAAGCAAGCGCATGTTCAGCAAGATGAAGCGGACGCCGAAGTTCTCGACGCGTCACCGCAACCGGTGCGAGATCACGGGCAACGCCCGCGGCTACTACCGGAAGTTCCGCATCAACCGCATCCTCCTCCGCGAGCTCGCGCTGCAGGGCCTGATCCCCGGCATGCGCAAGGCGAGCTGGTGACACTCAGACCTCCTCCGCAAAGGAACAGACCATGTCCCTCCAGGACCTGACCGCAGACATGCTGACCCGGATCCGCAATGCGACCTCGACGCGTCGCAAGAGCGTGACCTGCCTCAACAACCGCCTCAACCGTGGGGTGCTCGACGTCCTCCGCGACGAGGGCTTCATCACCGGATACGAGACCGTCGCCGACGGCCGCCAGGGCCTGCTGCGCGTGCAGCTCAAGTACGGCCCGCGCGGAGAGAACCTCATCAACACACTTGACCGCGTGTCGAAGACCGGCTGCCGCGTGTACCGCCGCGTCGGGGACCTGCCGCGCCCCCTTCAGGGCCTCGGCATCAGTGTGCTGTCCACCAGCCAGGGCGTCATGAGCGACCGCAAGGCGCGCGAGCTGAAGGTGGGCGGCGAGGTCGTCTGCACGGTCAGCTGATCGAAGTCAGGAGCACCACCATGAGCCGCATCGGCAAGCAACCCATCCCCGTCCCGTCCGGCGTCAAGGTCGCGGTCAACGCAGCCTCGCGCACGGTCAGCATCGAGGGCCCCAAGGGCAAGCTGCAGTTCGTGCACCGCCCCGAGGTCAAGGTCGCGTTCGACGACGCCAGCAAGGCGATCGTCTGCACGCTCTCCAGGCCCGAGTACGCCACCGAGGGCAATGGCCGCGCCTACTGGGGCACGACCCGCTCCTGCCTGACCGGCATGGTGCAGGGCGTGACCAAGGGCTACGAGCGCAAGCTCGAGATCGTGGGCGTCGGCTGGAGCGCGAAGCTCCAGGGCAAGAAGCTGGTGCTCACCGTCGGCTACTGCGACCCGATCCCGCTGACCGTCCCGGACGGCGTGACCGTGACCGTCGACAACAACGTGAATGTCACCGTCACCGGCGTCGACAAGCAGAAGGTCGGCGCGTTCGCGTCGCTGATCCGATCGCAGCGCAAGCCCGAGCCCTACAACGGCAAGGGCGTCAAGTATTCGGACGAGGTCATCCAGCGCAAGCAGGGCAAGGCCTTCGGCGCCTGATCCTGAACGAGGACTCCACACATGGACAAGAGAAGCATCCGAGTCACACGCCGAGCGCGCCGCGTCAAGGGCATGCGCAAGAGGATCCGCGGCACGCCCGACCGTCCGCGCATGTGCGTCTTCCGCTCGCTCAGCCACATCTACGTGCAGGTCATCGACGACCTCGCGGGCAAGACGCTCGCCGCCGCATCGACGCGCGACGCGGGCCTTGACCTCGGCGCGAAGCACGGCGGCAACGCCAAGGCGGCCCATGCCGTCGGCAAGGCACTCGCCGAGCGCGCGCAGAAGGCGGGCGTCACGGCCGTCGTCTTCGACCGCGCGGGCTACCGCTACCACGGCCGGGTGAAGAGCCTCGCAGAGGGCGCACGCGAGGGCGGCCTGAAGTTCTGACCCCACGCCAAGGACACACGAATCATGTCTACAGATCTCCTCGAAGAATCCGGAACAGACTCGGTCACCGTTGGCGTGTACCGCACGAGCTCGACGGTGGCCGGTGGCCGCCGCTTCAGCTTCAGCGCGCTCGTCGTGGTCGGTGACCGCCGCGGCAAGGTCGGCCTCGGCTACGCCAAGAGCAACCAGGTCCCCACCAGCGTCGAGAAGGCCACCCGCGAGGGTCGCCGGAAGATGCGCGGGTTCCCGCTGCAGGGACGCACGATTCCCCACACGGTCGAGGGCCGCTTCGGCGCCTCGAAGGTGCGCCTCGTGCCGGCATCGCCCGGAACCGGCGTCATCGCCGGCGCTGCCGTGCGCGCGGTGCTCGAGATGTTCGGCGTGCAGGACTGCCTGACGAAGTGCTACGGATCGTCGAACCCCAAGAACCTGGTGAAGGCCACGTTCGAGGCGCTCAGCGCGCTGCGCACCCGCGAGACCGTCGAGGCGCTGCGCGGCATCACGCTCGGCACCACGGCCGTCGAGGATGCGATCCAGCGCGGAATGGCCGCGATGCCCCAGCAGAAGACCGGCGAGCGCGCGCAGGCTCCCGTGAACACCGTCGGCGACGACCGTCGCGGCGGCCGCGGCGGCCGTGGCGGACCGCGCGGCGGCGGTCGCCGTCGCGAGGAGTTCGGCGGAGCCCCATCGGCCGCGCCCGAAACCGCCGCGCCGGCGGCACCGGACGCACCCGCGAAGTGACGCACGCACTCCACTCGAGAGAACACCTCCCATGATGATCCATGACATCACCGCCAAGACCGGCCGCCACAAGCTCCGCATGCGCGTGGGCCGCGGCGAAGGCTCGGGCAAGGGCGGCACCAGCGGTCGCGGCCACAAGGGCGCGAAGAGCCGTGCAGGCTGGACGAGCCGTCCCGGCTACCAGGGCGGATCGACCCCGCTCATGCGCCGCTTCCCCAAGCGCGGCTTCTCGAACTCCGGCTTCCGCGCGGAGTACCACGTGGTCAACGTGGCCGACCTGGCCAAGCACTTCGAGGCCGGTGCGCACGTCGACATCGATGCGGTGGTGAAGGTCGGCCTGGTGCGCGACAGCAAGCGCCCTCTCAAGGTGCTCGGCAACGGCGACCTCGGCCACAAGCTCATCGTCACCGCCGCGCGCTTCTCCGACAGCGCACGCAAGAAGATCGAGGCCAAGGGCGGCAGCGCCAACGCGACCGTGCCAGCGCCATCGTCGGATTCCGCAGCGGAGTGAACGACAGGACCCGGAACCACGGACAGACCCGGACCCCACCGCACGAGACCACCCACGGATGATCAGCGCCTTCATCAACGTCTTCAGGATCCCTGAGCTGCGCAACCGCGTGATGTTCACGCTGGGCATGCTGGCCATCTATCGCATCGGCTTCTGGATCCCGCTCGTGGGCGTCGACCAGACCGAGCTCGCGGCGGCGGCCGACCGTGCCGCGCAGAACCAGACCGGGTTCGGGCGGCTGCTGGAGTACGCGTCGATCTTCTCGGGCGGGTCGCTGCAGCAGAGCACGATCTTCGGCCTGGGCATCATGCCGTACATCACGGCGAGCATCATCTTCCAGCTGCTGACGGCGGTGGTTCCGAGCCTTCAGGAGCTCAAGAAGGAGGGGATGTCCGGCCAGCAGAAGCTCCAGGAGTGGACGCGCTACGCGGCCGTGGGACTCTGCATACTGCAGGGC
>VERO01000406.1 GCA_018882625.1 Phycisphaerales bacterium
CCTTCACGGTGAGGCCGATGGCGCGCTGGCGAGGATGGCCAGCATCGAGCCGAGATGAGCAGGCCTTCGCGCTGCTTCGCATCGTGCCGCTTGAGGGACTGCAGGAGCGGCGGAGCGATGCAGAGGAGCGGCAGGCTGTCGCCAAGGCCCTGCGCGACGCGGGCCGCTCCGAACTTTCCGCGCGGGTGCTCCGCGACGCAGATCCGGCCGGCCGCGCTGGGGCGCCCATCCGGTGGGGCGCGCTCACCTTCAATGCGCTCGTGGCATGGCCGGTCATCGCGCTCGTGGGCTGCACCGCGATTGGCGCGCTGGCCGCGGGCCAGGCCTTCCTCCGCGTGCGCGGCGCACGCATCCGCGCCGAACGCATCCGCAAGGGCACCTGCCCAGTGTGCCGATACGACATTCGCGCGAGCGTCTGGACAAGCCAGTGCCCCGAATGCGGAGAGCTGCTCTACTGATGGCTCACTCACGGCGCGACCGCCCACGACCCCTGCCATGATCCTCACCGACACCACCAGCGGCATCCGCACGATCACACTGAACCGACCTGACGCGCGCAACGCGCTGAGCCTGGAGCTCATTGAGTCGCTCCGTGACGCCGTTGCCGAGTGCGACCGCGCATGCCGCAGCGGCGATGTCCGCGTCGCGGTGCTCGCCGGTGCGGGCAAGTCCTTCTGCGCGGGCATGGACCTCAAGGGCGTGATCGACGACCCCGCGCGCATGGCCATCATGCTGAAGACGCTCGCGCTCACGTCGCTGGCGATCCGATCGCTGCCCGTGCCCACGATCGCGCGTGTGCAAGGCGCAGCCATCGGCGGTGGATGCGGGCTCATGGTGGTGTGCGACTTCGCATGCACCCATCCCGAAGCCAAGGTGGGCTACCCGGAAGTCGACCTTGGCGTATGCCCCGCCGTGGTCGCGCCGTGGCTCATCCGTCGCATCGGCGCAGGCCGCGCGCGTGCGATGCTGCTCGCCGGCGGCACGATGAGCGGCGCGGAGGGCCACGCCGCAGGACTGGCGACGCACTGCGTGCCGTCAGCCGAGCTTGATGCGGCCGTGCGCGGGCTTGCGGCGCGGCTCGCGGCGGGCGGTCCGGTGGCGCAGGCCGCCACCAAGGAGTGGCTCAACAGGCTCGACGGTTCCGCCGACGAGGCGACGCTGATCGAGGCCGCGGCCATCTCGGCGCGCGTGATCGCAGGACCCGAGGCGCAGTCCCGCCTTCGCGCCGTGATGTCTCGCTGACCGCCACAGTCATCGCAGCGCTACATTCGCCGCATGCTTCCAGTCGACACGCTCCCGAGCGGCATCGTCACCGTCACGCTCACGCCGAACCCGTCGAAGCCGCGCGGCGGCGTGGTGGTGCTCGACTCGTGGCTGATCGGCGAGATCAGCGCCACGATGCGCGATGTCGCCTCCCGCAACCCCAAGGGCGTGATCCTGCGCTCCGCGAGCGAGCGCGTGTTCGTGGCCGGCGCCGACCTTGCCGAGATCGATGCGCTCGATGATGCCGCGCTCGATGCGTACCTGCGCGCAGGATCCGAGG
>VERO01000133.1 GCA_018882625.1 Phycisphaerales bacterium
GCATACTCGTAGATCCAGCCGAAGGCGCTGCCGGCTGCGTCCTTCTCGCCCGAGAACGGGATGTCCGCGAACTGCGGGTTGGGGTGCACGCCGACCTTCGCCAGGCCGACACCGAGCGTCAGCAGGAAGCATGCCACCGTGATGCCCGCATAGCCCCATCCGGGCTGGCGGCTCGAGATCTTGGAGAGGTTCACCTTCAGCAGCGATCCGCCGCCGAGGATGAACGCGATCGCGGCGATGACGTTGAATGAGTTGCTGACCAGCTCGCCCCAGTCCTGGATCAGGGGGACGAAGTAGCTCAGCACCATGGCGAAGCCGGCGAGCGTGGCGATGAAGAGCGGTACCTGCCGTCTCATGCGCCAAGCCCCGCCATGATCCATGCCGCTGCCGCCGCCGCACCGCCGACACCGAGCGCCGCAAGGGTCTTCGCCGCGACGCCTGCGATGATGAACCCGCCCGCGGCAGCCTTGCACACGTCCTGCCCGCGCAGCGACCCGATCTGCAGCGGCTCGCCGGAGAGGTACGCGCTTGCCGCGAAGAACTCCTCGCCGATCAGCGTGTAGTCGCAGGCGGCCACGAAGAAGGGCAGCTGCGCGCTCTCGGCGGTGCCCGCGATCTGGATCGCCCCGATCGAGTTGCCGGTCTCCGCGAAGATGAGGCTCTCCGCGAAGAAGCAGCCCATGTAGAAGCACGCCGCGGGGCGCTCGCGCACCATGCGGCCGCTCACATAGGCGACGAACCCGAACTGCTCGTCGGTGATGTAGCGGATGAGGTCAGGGTTGTAGCTGTCGGATCGGCCTGCGGAGAGGTAGGACGCCTGCACCGCCTCGCGTGCGGCCTCCATCACCAGCGACCGGGATGTCGGCACCTCGACGGTCGCGTCGTACTCGGCGGCCGTCTTCGACACGCGCGAGAGCACGGTGATTCCGGCGACCGTCTGGACATTGTCCATGTCCTGGATGCCGGCGATGAAGAGCACGGGCCTGCCCATCTCGGTGGCCCGGCCCACGGCATCATCCACGGCCTCGAGCGCTGCGATGCGGCGCACGCGCATCGGCACGCCCTTCCAGGCCATCAGCACCGATCCGACGATCGCGACGCTCACGCCGAAGATCCACCATGCGAGCGTCGCCTTGCGGGCGATGAACCAGTTCATGTGGGGCGTTGCCGGTGCAGCGGCTCCGGCCTCCGCAGCCTGCCCGCCCGCGCCGAGCGCAACCACCTTGACCTGATATGCCGTGCCGCGCTCGAGCTTGCCGATGGTCATCGCACGGGTGTCTGGCGAGGTCTCCCCGGCCAAGATCCACTCCGTGGCTCGCATATCGCCCGCGCTGTCCGCCACCACCCGAAGGGTCATGACCCGGAAACCGGTGACCTCGCCGTCAGGGCCTTCCCACGCCCACGTGACGGTGAGCGCCTCGCCCATGTCGCCCGGCGCATCTTCCGCTCTGACGCTGCTCGGCGGCGGCACGGCGCCTGCGGGCGCCGCGGCGATGCACCCAAGCAGGATGCCTGCGATCGCGAGCATGCGCACCGGTGCCGTCACGCGGCGCACGGTAGCCGCTCGCGGCGATCCCGGCAAAGCAGCTTGGGTACCTCCGTCACGCGGTCCGTCGAGCGCGCTGCGCGTGCCATGGCGGAATGCCAGGCGTCGCTGCACGGCCGATCAGCCGTCGATGAGCTCGACATTCGCGCGCGGCACGGTCACGGTGCGGCCATCGCCAAGCTTCACGTCCAGCACGCGCGCCTTCGAGCCCGACCCCAGCACGGCGGGCTGCTCGGGCAGGCCGGCCACAGTGCCGAGCGTGCCGAAGTACGGGTCGCGCACGATGCGCACTGCCGTGCCGATCTCGAGCACGCCAGCCGTCGCGCCGCCCTCGTACACCACGTGGCCGGTGCCCGCACCGGCGCCGCCCTCGAGCGGCACCACGATCTCGGGCCGCATGACACCGGCGCGGATCTGGGTCGCGCCGTTGACGCTTGCCACACGGCCTGCATGCGACGCCAGCAGCTCGAACGTGCGCGTGGCCATCGCGATGTCACCGAACCCCTCGGTCACCATCAGCGTGATGCCGAGCTTCTCCGATCCGGTCACCGCGACTCCAAGATCATGACCGAGGATGTCGCGCAGGTCGGAGTCGTCGATGCCTCCAGCCACGAGCGCGGCCGCGCCAACCTTTCGTGCGGCCGCCACGGCTTCTGCGGTCATGCGCGCACCACCTACTACGACGGCACCCTTCATCTTCTGGGTGATGTCCGATGCATGCAGCGTGGCATCAGGCGACGCGCTCGCCATCGCGATCGGACCGTGCGTCTCTCCGCCGACGCCGAAGATGCCCTGCACAAGAGATGCCGGCGTCTCGATCACGACGCCCTCGTTGGGGAGCACCTCGACCACGCGGCCCGCGACATAGGCACGCACCTGCACTGGCTGCGCAGGACCGCGCACGATCACCATGCCGGAGGTGTCCGAGACGCTCTCCACTGTCCCGCTCGCCGTGCTCTTGGCATCCGTGCGGAACATCCCGAAGATGCCTGCGCTGCGCGCAATCGGCTCGCCTTCGGTGACCGCGTCGCCCACGCGCTTGAGCATGAGCTTCGGAAGGTCCTTGGGATTGGCACTCAGCTTCGCGGCGATCTTCATCGGGAAGACATCGCCCTCCATGAAGGTCTCGGCGGCGACGGTGTCCGGCTGCACGGTCTCACCGGCCGCGAGCCGCACATCGCCGTGCACCGGAAGCATGCGGCGCGCGCGATAGGTCGTGCGCGCGGAGACGGTGAGTCCTGGTGTGTATGCCTTGGCCATGGTGTCGCCTCAGTTCAGTCGGGATAGAGCTCGAGTGCGGTGACCTCCGCCAGCGCCGCACGGCGCATCGCCGAGGGATCCGCAGGAAGCGGCAGCGGCCTCCCGCGCGCGTCGATGATCACGCCGACGCTTCCGCCGCGCACCTCGCGCGTCACAGGCTTGCCTGGGCCCGCGCCCATGTCGAACCCGCGCTCTGGCTGCACCTCGATGGTCGCACGCTCGCCGTCCGCAAGGCGGACCAGCTTGAGCTCGCCGCCCGCCATGGTGCCGGACTCGCTGCTGCCGCTCGAGCGTCGCATCGACCACTTGAGCACCGGCTTCCCCGCCTTCGCCTCGCCGCGCGGCGCCACGCACCATCCCAGCGGCACGAGGCAGTCGCGCTCGAAGACCTCCATCGCGGCGCGCGGGTGCACCGATGCGAGCACGCCCAGGTGCGGCATCATGAAGATCGAGTCCTTCGCGAGCTCGGTGAATCCGCACGGCTCGAAGGCATCGATGAGCATTGCCGCGGTCTGCTCCATGCGCGGCGCGTGGCTGAGCACGCCACCCGATGCGACGAGAAGGTCCAGGTGCATGTCATCGATGAGCGACTTGCCGGCCTCCTCCTGCGAGAACGCGTCACCAACGCCGCGCTGCTGCTGCACGCCCTTGAGCGTGGTCGCAAAGGCCTTGTGCTGCACATACGCCAGGCGCAGCGCCTCGCGCGAGACCGCCTGCTCGAAGACCAGCGCCTCGCGCGTCTGCGGGATCGTGGTCGGGCGGATCATCTTGTTCTTCACGCGGTTGCGCAGCTCGCGCTCGTCCATGTCCAGGTGCACCCAGCGCAGCACATTGGCCATGCCGGCCTCCGCGCACACGTTGGAGATGGAGTAGCTCATGCCGAGGTTGGCGCTCACCGTGCGGTTGAAGATGCCATTGAAGACGCTGAAGACGTCTGTGGTCGCGCCGCCGATGTCCACACCCACCACGTTGATGCCGCGGCCCTTGGCGATCGTCTGCAGGATGTCGCCCACTGCGCCCGGGGTCGGCATGATCGGGGCGTCGGTCCACGCGATGAGCTTGTCGTACCCGGGCGCGTGCGCCATCACGTGCTCGAGGAACACGTCATGGATGCGCTCGCGCGCGGGACCGAGGTTCTCCTGCTCGAGCGTGGGTCGCAGGTTGTCGACGATGCTGAGGTCGAAGCCGGGCCCGCCGAAGACCTCGCGGATGCGCGGCTGCGCCTCGCGGTTGCCCGCAAAGATGACCGGCAGCTGGTACTCGCTGCCGAAGCGCGGTCGCGGGCGCGCGGGCGCGATCAGCTCTGCGATCTCGACAACCTTCTTGCGGTCGCCGCCGTCGGTGCCTCCGGAGATGAGCACCATGTCAGGGCGCAGCTCCCGGATGCGCTGGATCTGCTCGTGCGGCTTGCGGCGGTCGTTGCTGGCGATCGTGTCCATCACGATCGCGCCCGCGCCGAGCGCGGCGCGCTTGGCGCTCTCGGCCGTCATCTCGCGCACGACGCCGGCCACCATCATCTGCAGGCCGCCGCCCGCGCTCGACGTGGAGATGTAGACGTCGCAGCCGTCCTTGTCGTCTGGCGACGACCTGCGGATGATCGTGCCGTCATCGTTGATGAGCCGGTAGCCCGAGAGCTCCTGCAGCTCCGTCACCGAGTTGGTCACCCCGATCGTCACGTCGGCGAAGGGGCTCTCGACGGTAGTGGGCGCCTCCGCGCGGAACGTCTGGCGGAACACGCCGCCCTGGTTCTCGATGAGAATCGCCTTGGTCGTGGTGCTGCCGCAGTCTGTGGCGACCACGCGGTGGATGCGCTCGATGGGCGGTGCCATGGGATGAGGAGGCTAACCCGCCGCGGGCGCGCCGTCAGCCGCCGGCATCACCGGGACCGCTCGCGCCGATGCCGCCATCGCTGCCCGATGCGCGCCGGTCACCGCCGCGCCGCGAGTTACCGGCATCGCGTGCCGCATCGGCATCCTCAATCGCCCGGCAGATCCACTCGATGCTGCCGCGACGCTCGAGGAACGCGGCGATGCGCTCGTAGGCGCGCGGCTCCACGATGACGCTCGCGAAGGGATGCAGGAAGTGCATTGCCTGCGCGCCCACGCCGTTGAGTGGGCGAAGGCTCTCGAGGAAGAGGAGCGCAGGCTGCGCCATGCCCCGACTGACGATCTGGTCAATCATGCGCTTGAGGAGCTTCTCCTCCTCCGGCGCGGGCACCGCCATGCCCGGCGGCTCCACATGGAAGGCGTGCTTGAGCGCCGACCGCACGCGCGCGCCCAGCGTTGGCCTCGGCTCAGCCACGCGGCGTCTGCCCCTGAGCGGAGGCTGATGGCGCCGCGCCGTGATGCAACACGGCCGGGTCCACCGGACCGGACTCTGCAGGTATGGCAGACTCGACGTCGCTCACGCGGTCGCGCACGATCTGTCGGATCTCGACCACCTGCTGCGTGGTCAGACCGGCGAAGTCCACCGCGAGCGACCGCGGCCGCGTGCCTGCCCGCATCGACAGCAGCATGCCGCGCGGCGCCAGCCGCACCGACTGCACATCGGACCACCGCACATCAGCGGTGCCGAGCGGGAACACGGCGCGTACGCGCATGTCGTCCACCATGTATGTCGACCGCATCCAGAACCGGACCGTCGCGGCGAAGAGGATCACCATGGCCATCGATCCCCAGATCCAGTCGCCCGCAACTGCGCCGATCGCGAAGCCAAGCGCCATGACGAGGGTGGCGGCGATGACGGCGCGCGCCGGGAACTGGCGCATGGGATGCACGCTCCACGTGATCACGCCCGAACGGTACGCGCACCACGGAGCCCGCTGCGCGGCTGCGGGGATTGCACGTCCGGTGCGCGTGGCCGGTGCGCGCAGCCGGCTCGGGCGCCGCTAGCCTTCGGCGCATGGCACGAAGGACCGCCGCACGTTCGACACGCCCATCATCCGCCCGCAGCGCGCGCAGCGCAGGCACCGCAATGGTGCGGGACTCGCGACCAGCCGCCTCCCCATCCATTCCGCCCGCGGAGTTCGCGTCACGGCGCGAGGCGCTCCTCAAGCAGCTCAAGGATTCCGTCGGACTCGTGTTCGCCGGCGACCAGGACCCGTCACTGCACCACGAGTGGCGGCCGCATCCGCACTTCGAGTACCTCACGGGAATCACCGACGAGCCAGGGGCCGCGCTGCTCCTCGATCCCACCCATCCGGTGGCTGCGCGCCGCGTCCAGCTCTTCCTGAGGCCCCTCAACCCCGAGGTCGAGAAGTGGGACGGACTGCGCGACACGATCGCGTCGCCGCTGCGGGCGCGCTACGGCATCCCCTCCATCTTCCGCACCAACGCGCTGCCGCGCTGGCTGCTCGAGAGCGCATCGCGCACCAAGCGACTCGCATGCCTGCATCCGCTTGCGGCGCATACGGCACCGGTATCGCCCGACCTCGCCGTGTTCCGCGAGAGCGCCGCCCGCATTCCCGGATGCATCATCACGGATGCGAGCCAGCTGATCCCCAAGATGCGCGCACGCAAGAGCTCGCGGGAGGTCGCGATGGTGGAGCGTGCGCTGTCGATCACGCGCGAGGGCTACCTCGCGGCGATGCGCACGATTCGCCCCGGCATCAGCGAGTTCGACGTGCAGGAGGCCATGGAGCACGCCTACCGCACCAACGGCTCGCGCGGCACCGCGTACCGCACGATCGCAGGTACGGGCATCAACGCCACCGTGCTGCACTACCACGCCAACAGCGCCACGCTCGAGGCGGGGCAGCTCATGGT
>VERO01000134.1 GCA_018882625.1 Phycisphaerales bacterium
GTCCGGACACGGTGCCAGGCACGCACTGCGACGTCACCTTGGGCACGAAGATGCCTTGCATGCCCGCGACGTTGCCTAGCGGTGAGGCCTGCGTTTGACGATGCCGCGCAAGCACGGGGTCCGCGGGGTTGATCTGCAGCGGGGACACCGAGCTCGAGCGCTGCATCAAGGTGTTGATGGCGGCGCATTCGGCGGACTTTCCCGAGGCCGCAGCGCTAAGCATGGCCGCGGCATTGCCCGAGAGATCGGCATTGCCCCCGGCGAAGTAGCTCTGCATCGTGGCCTGCGGTGCAGCGCAGTCGCGAGGACTGGGTGCAGCGGGCACCACGCGCGCTGCGTTTTGTGTTGTCAGTGAGCTGCGCGTTGCCGGGTTGAATGCCCGTGCGTCTTGAGCAGCCGCCTGCGTTGGTGACAGCGGCTGCTGCGCGAAGGCGCTACCAAAGCCTGCTGCAATACAGGCAAGCAGTAACGCCAGGCGACATGTGGTCTTGTGCAAGGACATGGATGTTGAGCGCCAAAAGTCGCTGCCAACGTCCAAGTCTATCGTTGCATTTCAGAATAATGGCTTAAATAGAGCAATCAGCACATATTGCGCAACAACCGCAAGGCAGAGCCTGCGGGTGCTCAGTCGATCAACGGCCTACGCGGAAATCCTCGACGGAACCTCCCCGGGCCTCGTGATCGGTGATCCAGCGGGGCTTCAAGCCGCGGCCTGACCACTTGTTGCCCGTAGCAGGGTCCAAGAACTTGGGAGGCAATTTAGCACCGCGGTTCGGGTGCGCCTGCCTCTCCGCTGCAGCCGTGGTTCCTGCGGCTGGTGCGCGCGCCGACCGGTCAATGCGCTCGCAGTGAACTCGTGATCGATGTAGATCTTCACCTGACCGTCGACCGTGAACCCGCCCATACCGTCGGGTATGCCCAGCATCTGGTAGCCGCCAATCGAGTCGCCTACGGTAAGGATCGACACCACCTCACGCACTGGGCTGCCGGGAACGCCGACGACGTAAGGGGAGGCGGAAGAGGAAGGTCCGGTGCGAAGCACCGTATCCGAGTGGGCGATGGCGGCCACCATGGCGGCGGCCGAAGCACCCGCAACAAAGCTGATTCGAGTCATGTTGATTGAGTCTCCAGACGGGTTTGAGGACATGCCGAACGTGCAAGCGGTCAACACACCGGTGCGCACCGCGACACCCGGCAGTATTCCCCGCAAGTGCAAGGGATGTGCTGCGCTCGTCTCAGCGATTCGCGAAGGTTGCGCAAGGGGTAGGTTTGCCCGAGTGTGCAGGCACGCTCAATGTTCCGATGTCCGCCTGGGGCGCCACCCGCGTGCCACTCGCTCTCCCCGCGTGTGCAGCCACATGCCGACGCGTGTCACATCCGGTTTGCCGCCGCCGGACGCGCCTCGATGGCGATCATCGGAGTCAACTCCCTGCCATCCCTGAAGATGCGCACCGGGACTCGGGTCCCTGCAAAGTAGTAGAGGCACTGCTGGAAGTCCGGCACGCCGCCAATGCGCGTGCCATTAACCTCCATGACGAAGTCACCGACCTGAACCCCAGCATCAACTGCGGGACTCGGGGAAAACACATCATTGATGTAGAGCCCGTACGGCGGCTTGGCGATCCCATCGTACTTCGCATCATCGCGCATCATGGCCTTGAGTTCGGGAAGCGACAGCACAGAGAAGCCGAGGAACGGCGAGACGTCGCTGCGCTTCTTCTTCAGCGCCTCCCCGACCGCGACCGCTGTCTGAATCTGCATGCCGTAGGTAGCGAAGGACTCGGGTGCAGGACGAGCAAGGGGGTCTGCGGCTGGCGGCGGCACGATCATGCCGACCACATGCCCATCACGGTTCACGAGCGCACCCCCTGCTGCACCCGCGCACACGGACATGCTGCCGTGAATGAAGCTGCCGGTGAGGTCCGCCTGATAGCACGAGACCTGCGGAAGCGCCATCACGATGCCCGGCGCGAAGGTGCGGGCGGCGCCGAAGGGATCTGCCACCGCGAACAGGTCATCGCCGACCTGCAGCCGATCCACCGAGCCGATCGTCGCTGGCACTAGGTCGCTCAGGGCCTGGCCATCGCTTGCGATGACGCGGAGCACCGCCAGATCGATAGTCGGCTCGGTGCCAAGGACCTCCACCTCGTATCGGGATCCCGAGCTCGTCTCGATGTCGTACTTGTCGGCGAACGTGCCACCCTCGAGGAGCAGTGGCTTTCGGGTGCAGATGACTGTTCCCGCACTGTCGATCACCATGCCGGTCGCGACGACCTCTCGCGCATATCCCGAGATCGGCGACTCGTCCGCCACGGCCCACCGGCCGTCATAGGCGACACCGTCAGGCACCTTGATGTACGTGGTGACGGACACGATCGACGGATTCACCCGCTCGGCGAGCCCGCGACGGGACAGCTCCGACGGAGAGGGCTGGGAGACCTTCGGGGCCTGGGCAGCGCCTTGCGGCGCAGGGAGACCTGTGTCGCAAAGGACACCTACGAGCATCAGTGCGCCAACATAGAACATGGTGCGTGGCATGGTCCGCCGCGATTGTGAACGCCGCGTCAAGCAATCGCATGGAAGCGGATAGTGTTCTGCAAAGGCGTCTCCGGACTGGCTCACGCGGTTTAGAGTCTCGCGACGATGCCAGGTGCGCCAGCAGCATTGACATTGATCGCGATCGCCCTCTGGCAGGGGGCACCCGTCGCGCCCGGCACAGCGCGCGCTGCTGACACGGTGCCCGTCGATTCCGCCCAGAGGTCGCGCGATGGAGCATTTGCCTCGTCGTACGCGGCTGGCGCATTCGCGGCGTATGACGCATCGCTCGTGCAGGCAACGGCGCTGCTCAGCGCGGTAGAGGCGCTGTGCAGCGACCCGACTGATGCTCGGCTTGACGCCGCGCGCGATGCATGGCGAAAGGCTCGCGTCATGTACGGCGCCACGGAGGTGTACCGGTTCGGCGATGGGCCCATCGACCGGCGCCGCGGCGGCGTCGAGACCTTCGTGAACGCGTGGCCAGTGGACGAGAGCTACATCGAGAGCGCAGGCAGCGCGCGACGGACCGGCCTGCTCGCCGATCGCGCCCGATACCCGGTCATCTCGCGTGCCATCCTCCGGGAGCTGAACCAGCGTGGCGGCGAGACACACGTGTGCACAGGCTGGCATGCGATCGAGTTCATGCTGTGGGGCCGTGACACCAGCGACACGGGACCAGGCGTGCGTCCATCCAGCGACTTTCTCGACGGCGCCTCACCCGATGCAGACCGGCGACGCGAGTTCCTGCGCGAGATCACGATCATGCTGCGCGAGGACCTCGAACAGGTCGCCCGAGAGTGGCGACCGGACGCGGGCAACTACCGGGCGGCGCTTGTGGCCAATCCTGAGCGGGCAGTGCGGGCCGCCTTCGTGGGCGTGTCGCTGCTGACAGGATTCGAGATGGCGGGCGAGCGTCTTGCCGTAGCGCTCGAGACCCGCGACCAGGAGGAGGAGCACAGCTGCTTCAGCGACACGACGGATGCCGACTTCAAGGCGAACATCGCAGGCGTCGCCGCGGTGCTGCGCGGCTGTGACGGCGGACCCGGGCTGATCGATGTCGTTCGCAGCAGCGATCCGGCGAGAGCGGACGCGCTCGCGTCGGCGCTCGATGCGGCGATCAACACGGTAAGTGCAATACCCGCCCCCTTTGACGCATCGATCCGCGAGCCCGACGGCGGCCCCCGCCGCGAACTCGTGGCCGCCGCCATGCTCAGCCTCGAGCGCCTCAGCGAACAGGTCACTGCGTCCGCGAAGGCACTGGGGATCCATCTCCCGACGGAGCCACAAGGATGATGCGCCTCGTACTGGCTTCGCTGCTGTGCCTCCCAGCGCGAATCGAGCCTCCTGCGACACAGGGTGGCACTTCGGCCCACGACCACAGGCTCGGCGGTCCAGCTACGGTCATGGAGAGCGGCAGCAATGCATTCAGCCTTCCGCTGCCTGGGCTCAGCGTGGAGGATCGCCGCGCGTTCAGCGTCGGGAACTCCCTGTTCCGCGACAATTGGGTGGTCGCACCGGCGAGCGCGTCTGGACGCGATGGCCTCGGGCCGCTCTTCAACGCCAACTCCTGCAGCGCGTGCCACCCGCACGATGGCCGCGGCAGGCCTCCGCAGTCGGCCGATGATGTGGGGCGCGGCATGGTCACCTTCGTCAGTCCGCAATCCGACGATGGCCGTCCGCATCCGCTCTACGGCAAACAGATCCAGGACCAGGCGATACCAGGGGCTAGGGCGGAGGCACGAGTGTCCCTCGAGCCAACGCTCATGCACGGCACGTATCCGGACGGCACTCCGTGGGAGCTGATGCGCTGGACCGTCGCGCTCGAGTCGCCCGCGTACGGCGAGTTCGGCGACGTCAGGGCGTCCGTGCGCATCGGCCAGCAGCTGGTGGGCATGGGGCTCCTCGAGGCCGTACCGGACGAGTCGATTCTGGCCATGGCTGATCCGGACGACCGCAACGGGGATGGAATCTCGGGACGCGCGCACGCCCTGAGACATGCACCCGCACATGGCGTTGAGGCACCGCGCAAGGTCGGACGGTTCGGGTGGAAGGCCTCGCAGCCAACGATCGGCGCGCAGGTGGTGGCTGCCCTTCATGAGGACATGGGGATCACGAGCGATGCGCACCGTGACGAGGCACTCACCGCACGGCAGCGTGAGTCGGCGGCGCACGCCTCGGGCGGAGATCCCGAGATCGACGCGCATAGGGTCCGGCGCATCTCGCACTACGTGCGTGCGCTCGCGGTTCCGGCCCAGCGCAACGCCGACTCCGCCGCAGGCGCGAAGGGGAGAGCCCTGTTCGACTCGCTTGGCTGCGCCGCATGCCACACACCGACTCTGGTGACCGGACCCGACAGCCCGCTCGAACCGTTGAGGAACGTCACGTTCCACCCGTACACAGACCTGCTGCTGCACGACATGGGCGACGGCCTCGCGGACAATCGCTGTGACGGTGATGCATCTGGCCGCGAATGGCGCACGCCGCCGCTGTGGGGCATTGGTCTCATCGAGACCGTGAATGGCCACACCCGCTACCTGCATGATGGGCGCGCGCGAAGCCTCGAGGAGGCTGTGCTCTGGCATGGCGGCGAGGCAGAACGCGCGCGCAGTGCCTTCATCCACCTTCCCTCGCGCGACCGCGCCGCGCTGCTCGCATTCCTGGAGTCCCTATGAAGCCCATCGCGCTCGCCGTCGCCGCATGCGTCGCTGTCCACGCGCACGCGGACTACATCGCCTATGACGAGAGCACGTCGGGGGACGCATCCGACGACCGGCTTGCGCCGACCTCCGTCCAGCTTGGTGGAGGCCGCAACGTCATTCGCGGCACGTTCGGCCAGTCATCGGCGCCGGGCCAGCATGACCTCGACTACATCACATTCACCGTTCCGGATGGACACCAGCTCTCCGCGTTCGTGCTCGAAGACGCGTTTGTTGGAGGCGCATTCAGCTTCGTTGCCTTGCAGGCCGGTCCCATCGTCACCATTCCTGCCGACTGGGCATCGATTGACACCCCGCTGCTCGGGTGGGCACACTTCGGGACGGCAGAGGTCGGCCAAGACCTCCTGCCCGTCATGGGCTCGTCTCCTGGCTCGGTGGGATTCCGTGGCACGCTGCCTGCCGGCACGTACGCGCTCTGGATCATGGAACTGAACGACTCCGAGCCCTACTACTACTCCTTCGGGCTCGAGGTCACAGCCATCCCAGCTCCGGGCGCGCTGATGCTCGCCGGAGCGTCCATGCTCCAGACCGCCTGCTGCCGCCGACGCCCCCAGCGCTAGCGCGCGAGGTCGAAGCGGCCGAGGCTCATCACCTTGTGCCATGCCGCGACGAAGTCGTGCACGAACTTCCCCTTCGCATCGTCGCAGGCATAGACCTCCGCCAGCGCGCGCAGCTCGGAGTTCGAGCCGAAGACCAGGTCGACGCGGGTGGCGGTCCAATTGGCCTTGCCTGTCGCCCGGTCGCGGCCCTCGAATGACTGCTCGTCTGCGCCGGCTGGCCGCCACTCGGTGCCCATGTCGAGGAGGTTGACGAAGAAGTCGTTGCTGAGGGTGCCCGGCCGAGTCGTGAGCACGCCGTGCGACGAGCCGTCGTAGTTGGCGCCCATCGCGCGCATGCCGCCAACGAGCACGGTCATCTCGGGCGGCGTGAGCGTGAGCAGGTCCGCCTTGTCAACGAGCAGGTGCTCGGCGCGGCGCACTTGCCCCGGGGCGAGGTAGTTCCTGAACCCGTCAGCCGATGGCTCGAGCACCAGGAATGACGCGGCATCCGTGTGCTCATCCGTGGCATCGGTGCGGCCTGGCACGAATGGCACCGCGACCGCCACTCCCGCCGCCTTCGCGGCGTGCTCCACGGCGGCGCATCCGGCAAGCACAATCAGGTCCGCCAGCGAGACCTGCTTCCTGGCTGCAGCGTGCGTGGCGTTGAACTCCGCACGGATCGACTCGAGCGACTTGAGCACCTTCGCGAGGTCGGCGGGATTGTTGGCCGCCCAGTCCTTCTGGGGCGCAAGGCGCACACGCGCTCCGTTGGCTC
>VERO01000407.1 GCA_018882625.1 Phycisphaerales bacterium
CGGTTGGCTACCTGCTCTTAGCGCTCGCGACGCTCACCTTGGTGGCGCCGGCGAGCTTGGACTCGTCGATGATCCTCACGAGCATCCCCGCCGGCGCGTCCTTGTCGGCCTGGATGATCACGGGCACATCCTCCTTCGCGATCATGCGCTTCACGAGCGTCTGCACGCCGTTGATGCCGATCTCCTTGCCGCCGTAGACGACCTGGCCGCTCTTGGTGAGCGCGATCATGATGCTGATCTTCTCGAGCTGCGCCGCCGAGGCGGCCTGCGGCTTGTCGACCTCGATGCCCGTCTCGTCCACGAAGGTCGTGGTCACGATGAAGAAGATGAGCAGGATGAACACGCAGTCGAGCATCGGCGACAGGTCGATGGCCGGCTCTCCGCCGTCCGATGAGTGCGAGTTCCTGAATCGTCCCATGATCGTCTCCTTCGCTGCGATTCAGCGGAATGCGTGGCGCTGCCGGATGGCCATGCGGCACATGCCTTCGGCGGTCGAGAGGAAGTCCCGGAAGCCGGCGAGCTTGCGCGAGAGGAAGTAGTGGCCGAAGAGCCCGGGCAGGGCCACCACGAGGCCGGCCTCGGTGGTGATGAGCGCTTCCGAGATGCCGGCCGCGATGGCGCCCATCGTCTGCTCGCCCCGCGTGCCCTCGGCGAGCGCAGCGAAGGTGGCGAGCATGCCGGTGACCGTGCCGAAGAGGCCCAGGAGCGGCGCGGCGCCGATGCAGACCTTGACCAGCCGGAGCTGGCCGTCAAGGGCCTCGAGCTCGAAGGCGCGGTACTCGTCGAAGGTCAGTGAGGCGCCATCCGGGTCTCCCGCGCGCGATGCGTCCCCGATGAGCGTGGCCACGGTGCCGCGCGCGGAGGTGGGATCCGAGATGAGCCTGCGCATGCGCGCCTTCGACCGCCGCCGCATGCCAGCCAGCACCATCGAGATCCACACGTTGAAGCACAGCGCCCACATCACGAAGGCGACGAACCAGATCGCCCACATGGCGTTTCCGCCGGCGACGGTGATCTCGAGCGCCCGCTCCACGATCGGGGGCGGGTTGGCGACCCAAGGCTGCAGCGACTCGGGCAGGTGCCCGGCGAGCGTCTCGAAGTGGTCCTGTGCCTTCGGCCCGTCCATCGTCATGCCGCCTGTGCGATCGCGGTGTGCTCGCGCCGCGCGACCTCGTTCATGAAGGACACGCCAGTGGACTCCATGCGGTTGATGACCTTGCGGGCCTTCGACGAGAGGTACGCGTAGAGCAGCAGGGAGGGGATCGACACGATGAGGCCGTACTCGGTGGTGATCAGCGCCTCGGAGATGCCGCCCGAGAGCGTCTTGACGTCACCTGTGCCGTACACCTCGATCATCGTGAAGGTGTTCATGATGCCCGTTACCGTGCCGAGAAGCCCGAGAAGGGGCGCGGCGGACGCGCAGATCGCGATGAACGGGAGCATCGACTGCAGCCGCGTCTGGGTGCGCTGCATCACCTCGAACATCGACTCCTCGACCACGTCGCGCGGGAGGCCGAGCACTCCGGTGCCCGCCTGGAGCA
>VERO01000408.1 GCA_018882625.1 Phycisphaerales bacterium
GCGCTCCCGCGCCTGGAGGCATGCGCTGCATGGGCACCATCTCGACGTCGTACACGACGCCCACCTCGAGCGGCACGGTCCAGCCGCGCATCATGAGGCTGACGATGCCATCCGAGAGGCGTGCGGGCCTCGAACCCATCATCACCGCAGCGCCGCCCTCGACGCGTGCGCCGGCGATCTCGCGCCACTCGAGCGCCTGTCCGTGCCATGTGCGGGTCTGCCCGAAGCTGCCGCCGAGGGACACGAGCGCATCGGGCAGCGCATCGAGCGGCACCTGTGCGATCGCCCATCCCTGCGCGGCGATGCGCGCAAGCACGGCAGGATCCGTGCCCGGGGGCGCGTGCGACGCGAACCACGTGCGGATCACGCTCTCGTTCTCGGGGACCTGCCACGCGAGCGTGGCAAGTCCGTCGATGTCGCCTCGGTCCACCGGCATCGAGACGCGCATCGAGGGCGTGTCAGCGGCAGCCTCCGGGATGGGCGCGGCGTCTCCGGGCTCGCCATCCGGGCGTCCCGGCACCGCCGCAGCGGACGCGCCTGCGCATCCCACCGCGCCCAGCGCCATGCCCAGCGCCGCGGCGAGCGCGATCGCCGCATGAGGCATGGCGTTGATCCTGTCGATCATCGTGCGCAGCAGCCCGAACCGCCGGCGGTCGTGGCGGAACCAGATGCGCGGCGTCCCGTCGGGTGCGTCGTCGCCGTCGAGGGTCGTGCCCTGCTCGATGGTGCCGCTCTCGATCAATCTGCCGAACTCCACCGCGAGCGCATGAGCCGCGCCATCGGGAAGGGGCGCATCGAGGCGGATCACGAACAGCTCTCCGACCCAACGGCTTGAGCGGTAGCGGCGGTAGAAGCCGGTGACGATGTCCGCGGCCTCCGCAGGGCTCGACGCGATGCGGTAGAGCGCGAGCTCGTCCGAGTCCACCCAGCCTTCGGCATGCACGGCATCACGGATGAAGGTCTCCCAGCGCGCCCAGTAGCCCAAGGGCCTGCCGTCGGGGCCAACGCCCTCCACGAGCACGATCGGGACGATGGCGTTGCGCCCGCACTGCACGAGGGTGAGCGCCTCGAACAGCTCGTCCTGCGTGCCGTACCCGCCCGGGAACGCGGCCACCGCATCGGCCGATCCCATGAATGCGAGCTTGCGCGTGAAGAAGTGCCTGAACTCCAGCAGCTTCGCGTCGTGCCTGATCGCCTCCACCGGCTTCTGCTCGTAGGGCAGGCGTATCGCGAGGCCGAAGGCCTGCTCAGGCGAGGGTCCCTCGATGCCCGCCTGCATGATGCCCGGACCCGCGCCGGTGATGGCCATCCATCCGCGGTCGGCGAGCATGCGGGTGAAGGCATGCGCCGCCGCATAGTCGGGGTGCCCGGGCGGCGTGCGCGCCGAACCGAAGACGGCCACCTTGCGGATCGAGCGGTGGTGGTTGAACAGCGTGAACGATGCCCGCATCTCGCGCAGCGCGCGGCGCATCAGCTTCACCTGGCCGAGGTCGATGTCGTCGCCGAGCGCACGCAGCGCGGTGGTGACGAGCTCCTCGAT
>VERO01000135.1 GCA_018882625.1 Phycisphaerales bacterium
CCCCTGCATCGTGCAGGTCGACGGCACGCGCCTCGGGATCGCGCAGGACGTGGCGGAGCGGATCATGGTGACGCCCCTGCCGGAGCAGCCGGCCGCTGCACGCAACGCCGCAAGGTGATGGTGTGGCGCCCGACGCTCCTGCCATGACCCGCCTGTGGAGGGTCGCGCTGCTGGGCAACCCGAACGTGGGAAAGAGCACGCTCTTCAATGCGATGTGCGGGCTGCGGGTGAAGACCGCAAACTTCCCCGGAAGCACGGTGGAGCATCACGTGGGCTCCTTCCGGGACCGCCGCGGCCGTGAGTTCGAGCTCATCGACCTGCCCGGCACCTACAGCCTTCGGCTTGAGCTGCCTGAGTCGCGGCTCTGCCGGGACTGCCTCGAAGGGCGCATCGGCGACTGCGTTCCCGATGCCGCGCTCATCGTGCTCGACTCGACCAATCTCGTGCGCAACCTCCAGTTTGCGGCGAGCGCGCTGAGGCGCGACGTGCCGGCCGTCATCGCGCTCAACATGAGCGACGAGGCGTCGCGGCGCGGCCTGAGCATCGACACGCGCGCCGCATCGGATCTCCTGGGATGCCCCGTCGTGGCCGTGTCGGGGCGCAGCGGCCTGGGCCTCCCTGCGCTGTGCGATGCGCTCGCGGATGTCGCGCAGCGCAGGCGCGCGCCGCTGCCGCTCCACCCGCTCCCGGACGGCGAGCCTGGCAGCGCGGGCGCGGTGCGCTGGGCGAACCAGATCTTCGCGCAGATCGGCGGCAGCGGCACATCGAGCCGCGATGCGCTGCATGACCGGCTTGATGCGGCCTTCACGCACCCAGTGCTCGGCCTGGCACTCTTCGGTGCCGTGATGACTGCGCTCTTCGCCGCGCTGTTCTGGGTCGCCAAGTGGCCCATGGAGTGGATCGGCAGCGTCTTCGATGCGCTCGCCTCGGGAGTCGCCGCGGTGATGCCGCCCGGCGTCCTGCAGGATCTCCTGGCCAATGGCGTGGTCGGCGGGATCGCGGCCACCGTCGTGTTCCTGCCGCAGATCTGCATCCTCTTCTTCCTGCTCGCGCTGCTCGAGGACTCCGGGTACCTCGCGCGTGCCGCATTCGCGCTTGACCGCATCATGCGCCGCTTCGGCCTGCCAGGCCAGGCGTTCATGCCGCTCCTCTCGAGCCACGCGTGCGCACTGCCGGGCATCATGTCGACGCGGCTGATCCCCGATCCGCGAGACCGCATCGCGACAATCCTCGCCGCCCCATTCATGAGCTGCTCCGCGCGGCTGCCCGTGTACGTGCTGCTCTGCGGCATCCTCTTTGCAGACCGTCCGCTGCATGCGGGCCTCGCATTCGTCGGCTGCTACGTGCTTGGCGCCGCAGCCGGGCTGATGACCGCGCTGCTCGCGCGCAGGACCGTGCTGCGCGGGCCGAGCCGGCCCATGGTGCTGGAGCTCCCGACCTACAGGATCCCGCACCTGCGCACCGCGCTCGCCGCCGCGGCAGAGCGCGGATGGGTCTTCCTGCGCAACGCCGGGAGCGTCATCCTCGCGATCGCCGTCGTCATGTGGTGGCTCAGCGCCTACCCGAAGGTGGAGGATCGGTCGCCGCCCGCCCGCGATCCTGAGGCAGCGGCACTGGGCTCCGTGGGATCCGCGCCGGAGCCCGAGGGAGGCCCGGGCGAGGCGCACGCCGCGGCGGAGGCTGCGCGAGCGCAGCAGGCCGGCAGCTTTGCGGGCATGGCGGGCCGTGCGGTGGAGCCCCTGTTCAGGCCGATCGGACTCGACAGCCAGCTGACGATTGCCGTGCTCACGAGCTTCATGGCGCGCGAGGTCTTCACCACCACGGTGTTCGTTGTGACCGGTGCCGGCGAGGATGCCAGTGAGGATGAGGGCACGCTCGAGCGTGTGCGCAGCGCCAGGCGGCTCGACGGCACTCCGCTCTTCACGGTGCCGACGGCGTGGAGCCTGCTGGTGTTCTACGTGCTCGCGATGCAGTGCCTGCCGACGCTCGCGCTCGTGCGCAGGGAGACGGGCTCGTGGCGATGGCCGCTCGCGCAACTCGCGTGGATGACGGGCGTGGCGTACATCGGCGCGCTCATCGCGTACCGGATCGCCGGAGGTGGCGCATGAGCTTCCCGGTCGGAGACTGGCAGTTCTGGATCGCGACCCTCATTGCGGGTGCATGCGCGTGGACGGTCATCAGGCCGATGCTGCCGTCGCGGCGCAAGACGTCGGCATGCCCGGGATGCCCCACCAGCAAGGCTCGCGGGGACTCGGCGTCGCGCACTGCGACGCTCACCATTGGCGGGGTGCGGCCGAAGCAGGCATCGACGCGAACGCGCGGGCAACCAGCAGGTCCTCGCGGGTCGTGACCTTGATGTTGCGGACCTCCCCGTCCACGACAAGCACAGGCTCCCCGAGGCGCTCGACAAGCATCGCATCGTCGGTGACCCCTGCGAGGTCGGGCTGCGCGTACGCGCGGCGCAGGAGGCCGATCTCGAACACCTGCGGCGTCTGCACGGCCACGACCCGGTCGCGCGGGATCGTGGCCTCTACGAGCCGTCCCTGGGCCGCCTCGCGGCCCGCATCGCCAAGGATGGCGTCCGCGATCGCGTCATCGGCTGCCGCCGCCACCAGCTCGGCAGAGACGCGCTTGAGCGTCGCGCGCACGGGATCGCCGGGGATCACGGCAGGAGCGACACGCGCGGCATCGAACACGCGTGACACAAGCTCGTCGCTGGTGCAGGGACGCGCGGCGTCATGCACCGCCACGTGAGTCACGCCATCGGGCACGTGCGCGAGCGCGAGGCTCACGGTCTCCCACCGCTCGGCGCGGCCGCCAGGCACGACCTTCACGCCGTGGAAGCCCAGCTGGGCGCCGAACCGCGACATGAACGCATCGATGCCATCCGGCGGTGCGGCCACGATCACGCTGGCCACCTCCGGCCGGCGCGTGAAGATCTCCACGGTCCTCAGCAGCATCGGCCGGCCGCCGATCTCCTGCGAGACCTTCTCGCCGCCGAAGCGCTCGCCGCGGCCTGCGGCAGGGATGATGACGCACACGCTGAAGTCGCTCACGTGCCCTCCGCGGTCCCTCGGACCGCCTTGCCGCTGACCGTCACCTGAGGTCCCTCGCACGCGTGCTCGCGCAGCGTGCGGGTGATCGATGCCTCATGCAGGGGCATGCTGAACCTGTCGAGCTCCTCCTTGGCGCGCTGGAACGCGTCGGCGTCGCACGACGCGGCGTCGCCACGGCCCTGCTCCACCATCGCAGCCACCGCGCCCGCGCGAGACTCGAGATCGCTCACATATGCAGGATCGAGCGCATCCCTCACGCGGGCCAGCGCCTCACCGATCCACTTGAGATCCAGCGCCGCGTGCGCGCACAGGTCCGCGATGCGGTGGCGGTGCATGTCCTCCCGCGCGTGCGTGAGCGCGTCGCGCTCCATGCCGGCGATCTCCTCGCGCGTGAGTCCCCACGTGGGCACGACCTGCACGGAGGCGTTGACGCCGCTGCGGCGCTCGCGGGCGGACACGGTGAGGATGCCGTTGGCGTCCACGAGGAACTCGACCTCGATCTGCGGGATGCCTGCGGGCATCGGCGGGATCCCGCGGAACTCAAAGCGCGCCAGCGAACGGCAGTCGGCCACCATCTCGCGCTCGCCCTGGAGCACGTGGATCGAGATGCTCACCTGGCCGTCCACGCTCGTCGAGAACATCTCCGTGGCACGCGCAGGGATCGACTGGTTGCGCATGAGGATCTTGGCGACCGCCCCACCCACCGTCTCGATGCCCAAGGACAGCGGGATCACGTCAAGCAGCAGGATGTCGGAGCGCCGGCCCTCGAGCAGCGACGCCTGGACTGCAGCGCCAAGCGCGACCGTCTCGTCGGGGTCGACTGCGGTGTACACCTCGGCGCGGAAGGCCTCTGCCGCCGCACGCCGTACGAGGGGGATGCGCGTCGACCCGCCCACCATGACCACACGCTCCACCTGAGGGTGGCCGGCATCGGCGAGCGCAGTGCGGCAGCAGGCCACAGTCCGTGCGACGAGCGGCCCAATGATCGTCTCGAAGTCGGCCCGCGTCAGCGAGGCGCTCCACGAGGTGCCGTCAGGGAGCGCGAGGTCGACGGATGCGCTCGCGCGCTCGCTGAGCGCGACCTTGGCGCCCTCTGCCGCATCGAGGAGCGCCTGCCTCCAGGCGGACGATGCCGCGTCGAGGCCATGTCCGTCGGCCACGATGCGTGCGGCGAGGTGGCCCGCCACCGCCGCATCGATGTCGTCCCCACCCAGATGGGTATCGCCTGCGGTCGAGATCACGCGCACGACATCATCGCCCTCCGCCGAGATGTCGAGGATCGACACGTCGAAGGTGCCTCCACCGAAGTCGTAGACGGCCACCGTCTCCGCGCGCCCGCGCAGCCCGAGGCCATAGGCCAGTGCCGCGGCTGTGGGCTCGTTGATGATGCGCACCGGCTCGAGGCCCGCCAGGCGCGCTGCATCGCGCGTCGCCTCGCGCTGCCCGTCGTCGAAGTAGGCGGGCACGGTGATCACGGCCCTTGCCACGCGCCGACCCAGGGCGCGTTCGGCGATCGCACGGAGGCGGCGCAGCACCTCGGCGCCCACCTCCTGAGGCAGCAGTGCCCTGCCGGCGACGGAGAACGCAGCGAGTCCGCGCACTCCCTCCACAATCCACGGCGCGAGTTCGGGGGCCGCGCTCCGAGCCTCCGCATGGCCCCGCCCCATCAGCCTCTTCGCGCCCAGCACGGTGTCTGCGCGGTGGAGGTGCGCATCCCTGCGCGCCACGTGCCCCACGACTGGCGCGTGCCCCCTCACGAACCGCACGGCACTTGGCAGCATGCGCACACCGTCAGCGTCGGCCAGCACGCGCGGTCCCGACTCGTCGCACCATGCGACGAGCGAGTTGGTCGTGCCGAGGTCGATGCCCACAATGGCGTCGCGCATGGGTCGTCAATCCTAGTGCCGCAGATCTAGTCCCGAGGATCGAGCCGATGCCTCATCTCCTCGACGGCGCGGTGGCGCCAGTTGTTGAGGGTCGTGGACCGCACACCAGTGATCCGCGCCACGTCCTGGTACGTCCGGCGGCAGACCAGCATCATCTGCACGGCGGGCCGCTGCCACTCGGGCAGCGTGGAAAGCGCTGCCGCGGCGGCGTCGCACCGCTCCCGAAGCTCGGCCACGCTCGCCGGCGTGGCACCCCAGTCGCACGAGGAGCGTGCCGCATCGAACAGCTCCCTCTCGCGCCGGATCCTGCGCGAATGAGTCCTCTGGATGCGCTTCGCCGCACGGGAGGCGCACCGCCGCATGAACCTGAAGCTCATCACGCGATCCCCCACCTGCGGTTCGCGTCTCCACGAGAGGGCGCGCAGGTACGACTCCTGCACCGCATCCTCCGCCCACGTCGCCCCGTACGTCGGCGTCAGCGCTGCGGCGATCTTCGCCGCGTGGCGCGCATAGGCGCGTGACACGTGCTCCATCCACTGCGCGAGCGACTGGCCATTCCCCGAATCGTTGCCTTGCATGGTGACCTCCCGAACTTCACGTCTTGGTTGAGTTGAGCGAGCACACCCCGGCGGTGCGCGAGGCTGCAGTTCAACCGAGAGTTCGGCCCTTCGGGCGTCTACCGGCGCTTTTGGGGTCCGGCCTCTGGTAGCCGGTCCAGGGCCGGCTCGAAGCGCCGTGACGCGAGCTCGTCGAGCGCCGCGATCAGCTGCCCAACCCCCGGCTCCGCATCGCTGGTCACGAGCTCCCCGCGCCCGTCCTCGGTCCGGTAGGAGACATCTACACGCACCGCGCTCGCCTCCGGGGGCGCAGGCGGCCGCTCTGCCCATCGAGAATCGCGCACGATGGCCGCGATCCGGGCGCACTGGCCAGCGTCGAGCGCCATGCGCCAGCGCGTCGACCTGTTCAGGCCATCCACACCCCCACCCACCGCGAGCTCACCGTCCTCGACCGTGTAGTACATGTAGCGCGCGTGTGTCACGTCGCGGACCCACACGGCAAGGGCGACCCCGCACGTGCCCATATCGGTCGGGGCGTCGGGCAGCGCGCGGCATCCACCGATCACGCACAGCAATCCACAGGCGACGGCACGCCACGTCATCGGAGGATGGCCGTGCCCTTGATCGGCGGCTCGGGCTCGAATCCCGCATAGGGATCCGGGCCGAAGTCGTAGCGCTGCGGGAGCACCCGGTCCGGCGGCACGTCAGTGACCCACGCGAGGCCGCACATCGCACGCACGAACCGCGCCGCGCTCGGGTCGGGCACGCCGCTGGTGCGGCACCTTCTCACGTACCACCAGTCGGCATCCTCCGCGCGAACCCACACGAGAAACACGATCTCGTCAGGCGCGGGCGTCACCAGCTGCGGCCACACGTCGAGCGAGCTGCCGGAGGGGTCGAGGTAGCCGCATTCGCGCGCAAGGTCCCACACGCTCTCGACCTGACGGCGGTACAGCCATCGCGTGCGGGCGGGCCTGGTGTCGAAGTCGAGCGAGTCACCGGTGTCGGCATGGAGCGACCCGTCGGCGAGCAGCGTGTACTTGCCCTGGCGC
>VERO01000136.1 GCA_018882625.1 Phycisphaerales bacterium
CTACATGACGATGCAGCCCGAGTACGAGGCGGGCACGCTTGAGGTGTTCGCGCGCCTGCTCGAGGAGGGATTCGTCTACCGCGACCTCAAGCCCGTGCACTGGTCGATCGCCAACCGCACCGCGCTTGCGGAGGCGGAGCTCGAGTACGAGGACCGCAAGGACACCTCGGTGTACGTGGACTTCGAGGTGGCCGACCGCGACGGTGCGGACCGCGCGTTCGGCGCCGAGAGCCCATGCACGCCGTGCCTGATGATCTGGACGACGACGCCCTGGACGCTGCCGGCGAACCTGGCGATCGCGGTGCATCCGCGCTTCCGCTACGCGCTCGCCGAGATCGACGGCGCCGTGACGATCGTCGCGAGCGAGCTCCTGAAGAGGGTGTCGGAGGTGATCGGCGCGGAGAAGGTCAGCGTGCTCGCGGAGTGCGACGGGTCTGCGCTGGTGGGCCTGACGTACCGCCATCCCTTCTGCGGCCGCGAGGGCCGGGTGGTGGCTGCCGAGTACGTCACGCTCGAGGACGGCACTGGTCTCGTGCACACGGCGCCGGGCCACGGCCAGGAGGACTACCAGACCGGCCTCCGCGAGGGGCTTCCGGTGTACTGCCCCGTGCGCGAGGACGGCACCTACGACGACAGCGTGCCCGAGTGGCTGCGCGGCATCAGCGTGTGGGACGCGAACGGCCTGGTGACGGAGCGCCTGCGCGAGAGCGGGCACCTGGTCTTTGACCACACATTCACGCACAGCTACCCGCATGACTGGCGCAGCAAGACGCCAGTGATCTTCCGCGCCACCGAGCAGTGGTTCGTCGGCGTGGACCGGGCGGGCCGCGCAACTGGACCCTCGAAGGGCCGCACGCTGCGGCAGATGGCGCTCGACGCGGTGGAGCGCCACGTGGACTTTGCGCCCGAGTGGGGCCGCAACCGGATGCGCGGCATGCTGGAGCACCGGCCGGACTGGTGCATCTCGCGCCAGCGCGCGTGGGGCCTGCCGATCCCTGCGTTCACGATGCCCGACGGACGCGTGTTCATGACGCCCGCGAGCGTGCGCGCGGTGGCCGCGCGCTTCGCGCAGGCGGGCAGCGATGCGTGGTTCACCGAGCCGCCGGCGCGGCTGCTGGCGTCGTACGACCCGGCCCTGGATCCGGACGCGCCCGCCGGCCTTGACGTGGGTGCGCTCACGCGCCTGCCGGACATCTTCGACGTGTGGTTCGAGGCCGGATCGAGCTGGCACAGCGTGCTGCAGCGGCGCGGGCTCGGCATCCCGAGCGAGCTCTACCTCGAGGGATCGGACCAGCACCGCGGTTGGTTCCAGCTGTCGCTGCTGCCTGCGCTCGGCGCCACCGGCGCGCCGCCATTCAAGGCGCTGCTGACGCACGGCTTCATGGTCGACCGCAACGGCCTCAAGATGAGCAAGAGCCTCGGCAACGCGCTCGAGGTGGAGGACCTGCTCAAGGAGTTTGGCGCGGAGGTGGCGCGGTGGTGGGTGTCGGGCCTGGCGTACGACGGCGACATCCGCATCGACACGGAGTACTTCAGGATCGCGGGAGAGAGCTACCGCAAGGTGCGCAACACGGTCCGCTTCCTGCTCTCCAACCTCGACGGCGAGGCGGCTGGCGCGGTGGATGACGCCGCCCTCCACGCGTGGGCGCGGGCCATCGATCCGGCATCCATCGACGGCTGGGCGGTGTCCGAGCTGGCGCGCGTCGAGCACGACGTGCGGCATGCATTCGCGCAGTGGCGCTTCCGCGACGCGCACCTGGCGATCTTCAGGCTCTGCAACGAGACGCTGTCGGCCGTGTACTGCGCCGCCGTGAAGGATCGACTGTACTGCGATGCGGCTGACGCGTCCCGCCGCCGGTCGGCGCAGCGCGCGATGCGCCTGTGCGCGGAGACCCTGTGCCGGATGCTCGCTCCGATCCTGCCGCACACGGCGGAGGAGGCGTGGCACGCGATGCGCGGCGACGGTGCGCCGATGCTGTTCGCGCAGGTGCACCTTGGGCTCGACTCGCACGTGGAGATGGCGCTGCCCGCCTGGAGCGTGGCGATGGCCGCACGTGACGCCGCACTCAAGGCGCTCGACGAGGCCAAGGCGCGCGGTGTGGAGAATCCGCTCGATGCGGGGCTCGCCGTCGGGGATCCCACGGGAGAGCTGGCGGCGGTGCGCGCGGAGCTGGCCGACCTCATGGGCGTCTCGCGCGTGCGCCTTGATGCGGGCCTTCCGGCAGGCACCGTGCAGGTCGAGGACCTGCGCGGCGAGCCGAGGTGCGAGCGCAGCTGGCGCCGCGACGGCACGGTGCGCCAGCGCAGCGATGGCGGGATGCTCAGCGACCGCGATGCGGCTGCGGTGGGCGTCTAGATGAGCGTGGATGCGCCAGCGGGAGCGGCGCTGCCCGTTCGGCTCAGCTGACCTTGCTGCCCGGCTTCACGGCGCGGTCGACAGTCAGGAGGATCACGTCGCGCGCATCGGGCCCGGGCTTGGCTGCGCCATCGGCCGCAGCGGCAGGGGCCTGGTCGCGCAGGTCGCTGGCGGCCAGGATCATGCCCTGGCTGATCTCGCCCCGCAGCTGGCGCGGTTCGAGGTTGGCCACGATGACCACCTGGCGTCCCACGAGCGAGGCGGGGTCGTACCACTGCCTGATGCCCGCGCACACCTGGCGCCCCTCGGGGGTGCCGTCGTCAAGCTTGATCTTCAGGAGCTTGTCCGCGTTGGGGTGCGGCTCCGCACTGATCACGGTGGCCACGCGCAGGTCGAGCTTCGCGAAGTGGTCGTAGGGGATGCTCGGCAGTGGATCGCTCATGGTCTCTGTCAGCTGGCCTTCGCCGGGGCGGGCGTCTGCGCTGCAGGCGCCGCGGGCTTGGGCTTGTCAGTGCCTGACGCCCCGCCGGCTGGCGCCGTGGCGCCGGCGTCGGCAGTGGACTCCTCGGTGGCCTCGCGCGTGGGCGTGACCTGCTCGTAGCCGTATCGCGTGACCAGCGCATCGCGCGAGAACATCTGCAGCGCCGTCTGGTCGACGTCCTGCAGCGCGAGCGAGCTGCGGAAGCGGTCGTTGGCCATCAGCCGCGCCAGGTCGCCCTCGTTCATCTGCTTGAGTCCGTCCACGCGCACCACGAGCATGGAGAGCCGCTGAGGGGCATCGATCACGAAGGTCCGGTCGGCAGGCGCCAGGGCCGTGAGGTCCGCCTGCGGGGGCAGCGCGAAGGCCTTGTCGGCGAGGGCATCCGCCACGGCCTGGTCTGCGCCGATCACGGGAAGGGCCGATGGCATGCGCATGCCGAACTGGAGGAACATCGGGTCGGCCGCGCGCACCTCCACGAACGGGTCGACCTTGGCGCCGTACGCCGACGCGACGGCGTTGAGCCCCGCCGTGCTGGCGAGCGCCGTGACCTCGGGCTGGAGCTCCATGAGGCGGTTGAACGTGGCGATCCGGCGCACGTCCCTCACGAGCGCATCGCGGACCTCCGCGATGCTGGTGGGGGCACGCGCCGCATCGGCCTCGGTTGCCGTGAACACGAACAGGTCTCCGTCGGGCGACTTGAGCACGGGGCTTGGCACCCCGCGCTGGGCCACCATCGTGGGCTTGCCGCCGAACTCCTTGACGCTGGCGGCCAGCTGCGAGGCGGTCACCGGAGTCGCGCCGAAGCGGTCGGTGGTGGCTGTGCCCAGCCCCGCCACCGAGTCGATCTCGCGAGGCTCGATCCAACGGTCGGTGATGGAGCCGGTCTCGGGCGCGGCGATCCCGAAGCGCTTCTGCACGAGCTCGGAGAGCGAGGCGATCGTCATCCCGGGGCGCGACGCGGCGTCCGCGGGAAGCTCGTAGTAGCCGTTGCGCTGCGGCACGCCGCGGAGGGCCATGGCCATCTCGTCGGTCACGAACTTCGAGATCTCGGCGCGGCGCTGGTCGATCATCCTGGCCACGACGCGCGCGCGCACCACGTCACGCATCGAGTCGAAGGTGGGAGCCTGCGCCGCGAGCGCCTCGGCGGCCTCGAACTCGGCGCGGTTCTCGAGCCAGTACTTGCGCAGCTCGACGCTCGAGACGGCCTCGCTCTTCTCGACCGCCGCGGTGATCGACGCGGACGGGATGCGCATCCACTCGATCTTGAGCCGGTCGGGAAGGCGGTAGCCGAAGGTCCTGCCGGAAGGATCCGATGGCGTCGACCCGTAGGCGTCAAGCTGCGCCTGGAGCGCCTCGTCGGTGGGGTCGGGGATGCCCGGCAGGCTGACCGTGGCGGCATCGAGCACCACGACATCGCCGGTGGTGCCCAGCTGCAGGCGCGCCGACGCCTGGCGCATGCGGGGGTCGGACAGCCGCGCGCCGCTGTTGAGCACGAGGCCCAGCATGCGCTCGATGCCGTTGACCTTCGCGAGCGTCTCGAGCACCTCGTTGGAGCTGAGCCTCGATTCGCGCATCAGTCCCTGAAGCAGCTGCGCTTCGGGCAGGTTGTTTGCGGTAGCCATGTCGGCCAGGCGCGAGCGGCCGTCGCCCACGCCACCGACAAGGCCGGCCTCCTGCGCCTCGCGGCTCAGGAGGTACCAGTGCGCCGGGTCGTCGGTCGCGCCGAGCACGGCGAGTGCCTGGCTTCCCACGAGCGATGCGGCGCGCGCCTCTCGGCGCATCCGCTCCGCGTCGGCGACGGACACGGTGGTGCCGTCAGCGGTCCGCGCGTGCGTCGATGTGCCCGACAGCACGTCCTGCAGCAGCTGGGCGCTGCCGTCGGCCACGAGCCATGACACCAGGAGGAGGACCGAACCGGCTACGAGTACGACCTGTGCGATTCGCTTGTTCTTGCGGAAGATCTTGAGCATGAGGTGGGGCCGTCTGGGGTGGGGGTTTGTTCGGCGCGCAGGTTAGGGGCGGTGCAGAAAGCAGGCGAGCGCCCGGACGCCGTGGCGTCCGCGCGCTCGCGCTCATGACCGGGGAGCTGCCGCGGACGCCTGGATCAGCGGTAGAGCTCGACGATCAGGTTCGTGTTGACGTCGAACGGGATCTGCTCGGAGGCGGGGTTGGCCAGCACGCGCGCCGAGAGCTCGGCGGGATTGACCTCGATCCAGCCCGGCACCACGTGCCCTGCAAGGCTCTCCATGTTCTCGCGGGCGAGCTTCTGGACGCCCTCGCGGAGCGTGATGACCATGCCCGGCTCGACCTTGAAGCTCGGTCGGTCGACCTTGCGGCCGTTCACGCGCACGTGACCGTGCGCGACCATCTGGCGGGCCGCCCAGATCGTGCGCGCAAGGCCCGCGCGACGGATGACATTGTCGAGGCGGCGCTCGAGGAACTGCATGAGCAGCTCGCCGGTGTTGCCCTTGGCCCGCGTGGCCTCCGCGAGGTAGCGGCGGAACTGCTTCTCGAGCACGCCGTAGTGGTAGCGCAGCTTCTGCTTCTCGTCCTTGCGGATGCCGTAGGCCTTCGGCCTCTTGCCGCGGAAGCCGTGCATGCCGGGCGCCGTGAGCTGGCGCTTGGCGGTGTGCTTTGGGATGTCCGCAATGGGGACACCGACGCGGCGGGAGAGCTTGACCTTGGGTCCGGTGTAGCGAGCCATAAGTGAATCGCCGAGTACACCGGACTTTGGTCCGCCTGTCAAGGAAGGCGCCGGGGTTTGCGCGGCTTCGCCCTACGGTTATCAGCCGGTCAGTAGGCGCGACCGTCGTGCTGACGTCGCCAGTTCAGGTAGGCGCGGTTGAGGACGCGGTACCCGCCCGGGGTTGGGTACTCGCCGGTGAAGTACCAGTCGCCGGTGTGCTCCGGCATCGCGCGGTGGAGCCCATCGACGGACTGGTAGACGACCTCGACCTCGCCTGTCCACGCCAGTCCCGGCGGACGCAGGAGACGCGAGATCTCCGCCGAGAGCTCGTCGAGCGTGAACCGCTCGTAGATCAGGCGGACGTGGTTGCGCATGCGCTCGGGAGGCAGCGGCTCCTGCGCCTCGCACAGCGCGTGCACCTCGTCGAGCAGCGCGGCCTCCCCGCGTGCGGCGAGCAGGCTGACGGCAGCCTCGAATGCGATGAAGCGCCCGAGCTGGCTCATGTCGATGCCGTAGCAGTCCGGGTACATGATCGGGGGCGCGCTGCTGGCGATGAGGATGCGCGCCGGTCGGAGCCTGCTGAGGATGGTGACGACCGAGTCGCGCAGCGTGGTGCCGCGCACGATGGAGTCGTCGACGACGACGAGCGTGTCGTCGGCGCTCACGGTGCCGCGCGTGATGTCGTAGACGTGCGACACGAGATCGCGGCGCGCTGCGTCATGCGTGATGAAGGTGCGCAGGCGCTGGTCCTTGTGCGCGACCTTCTCGGCGCGCACGCGCGTGCCCATCAGGGCGCGGATGCGCTCGGGCGTCGCGGTGCCTGCGGCCACGAGCGACTCGAGCTCGGTGGCGTTGCGCTCGCGCACGATGCGCTCGATGCCCTGCATGAGGCCCAGGTATGCGCTCTCGCTCGTGTTGGGGATGAAGGAGAAGACCGCGCGCTCGACGCTGTGCCCCAGGCGCTCGAGCACACGCGGGGCGAGCTCCTCCCCGAGG
>VERO01000137.1 GCA_018882625.1 Phycisphaerales bacterium
CGAGAAGGACGCAGCCGGCAGCGCCTTCGGCTGGATCTACGAGTACGCGCTGGTGCCGCTCACGAGCACGCTCTTCGCGCTGCTGGCCTTCTTCGTGGCGAGCGCCGCGTTCCGCGCATTCCGCGCGAAGAACACCGAGGCGATCCTGCTGCTGGCGACTGCCTTCATCATGCTGCTCGGGCGCACCTTCGCGGGCGTGGTGCTCACGGGATGGCTGCCTGACTGGCTGGGCGGCCTGCGGCTCGAGAACCTCTCGGTGTACGTGATGCAGGTGTTCAACACCGCCGGCAACCGCGCGATCATCATCGGCATCGCGCTGGGCGTGGCCGCCACGAGCCTGCGCATCCTGCTGGGCATCGACCGCTCGTGGATGGGGGGCTCCGAATGAGCGCGCGCCCCTTCGACCGCCGGTGGATCTTCCTGATGATGGCGATCGCCGTCGCGGTGCCGATCCTGGTGATCGGGCTCACGGGTCGCACGTTCCCTGAGACACCGACGCCTGCCGCGCGCGCAGCCTTCGATGCGATCGAGAAGCTGCCCGAGGGCACGCCGATCCTGCTGACGTTCGACTTCGATCCCGCCAGCGCCGGCGAGCTGCAGCCCATGGCCACCAGCTTCGTGCGCCACTGCGCGGCGAAGAGGCTGAAGATGGTCTTCATCTCGCTGTGGCCGCTCGGCGGCGCGATGGCCGACAGCGCGATCAAGCGCGTCATCGAGTCCGACTTCCCCAATCTCGTGTACGGCACGGACTATGTCAGCATGGGATTCCAGGCCGGCAACGAGGCCGTGATGAAGCTGCTGCTCACGGACTTCGCGCGCGCGTTCCCGAGCGACTCGCGCGGCACGCCAGCGAGCCAGCTCCCCGCGCTCCAGGGCATCTCGCGCGCCACGGACTTCCCCATGGTGATTGCCGTGAGCGCGGGCTACCCGGGCGCGAAGGAGTGGATCCAGTACGTCATCTCCGCGAACCTTGGCACCATGGAGATCGTCACGGGCAGCACCGGAGTGCAGGCCCCGCAGCTCTACCCGTACTTCCCGCGCCAGATGACAGGGATCCTGGGCGCGATCAAGGGCGCCGCCGAGTACGAGGCGCTCGTGAACGCGAAACTTGACGGTGACCGCGTGCCGCCCGCCAAGTACCTCGAGGCGCAGCGCCGCATGGGTCCGCAGCTATTCGCGCACCTGCTGATGGTCGGCCTGATCATCGCAGGCAACGTCATCTACTTCAGGCAGCGAGGCGCGGCACGCCGTGGCACTGCGACGGCGGGAGGCGCGGCATGAGCACCATGCAGGCCACCGATCCAACTCTCGTGCCGCAGCCTTCTCGTCGCACGTGGGCGATCATCGTGGGCGTGATCGTGGCGCTGCTTGTGGTGCGCGGCCTCATCGGCAACGGCTTCGGCAAGGTGTACGTGACCGAGCGCGATGTGGCGATGCAGAAGGTGTCCGTGCCGCCTGCCGCAGGCGCGCCTGCGGATGCGGATGCGAAACTGCAGTGGGCGCAGGTGGACGCCGGGACCACGCCCGCCGACGGTGCACCGGTCGTCCGGTGGACGCGCGTCGATACGGTGCCCCCGAAGGTCTTCTACGCCGCCGAGAAGGCCGATCCAGGGCAGACCGCGGTGCGCCTGAGCTGGCCACGGACTGTCGGACTCTGGGTGGCCGCATTCTTCACGCTCGCGATCTTCTCCTTCCTGTATGCCGACAATCCTGCCTACAAGTTCGCCGAGGCTGTGGTGGTCGGCGTATCGGCGGGCTACTGGATGGTGGTGGGCTTCTGGGACACGATCGTGCCCAAGCTCGGGGGCGCACTCGCACCGGGGCTCGTGAAGCTGTGGGTGCAGCCGTCGATCGAGCCTGTCGGCTCGGCGGACCAGGTGGCGATGTGGCTCGCGCTGGTGCTCGGCGCGATGCTGCTGACGCGCCTCGGGTCAAAGGGCGCATGGCTCAGCGGCTGGACGCTTGCCTTCATCATCGGCGTCACGGCGGGCCTGAAGCTCGTCAGCCACATCGAGAGCGATCTTCTGGCGCAGACCGCGGCCACGGTGCGCAGCGTCGTGGCCGAGCCGCCGGGCGTGGACGAGCTCACGGGTGCCGAGCGGTTCTTCACGATCCTCTGGCCGAGCCTTGCCAATGCGCTCATCGTGATCGGCGTGCTCTGCTGCCTCACGTACTTCTTCTTCTCGGTGGATCACAAGGGCGTGGTCGGGCGCGTGGCGCGCACCGGAATCTGGTACCTGATGATCACCTTCGGGGCGGCGTTCGGCTTCACGGTGATGGGTCGCATCGCGCTGCTCGCTGCACGCGTCGAGTTCCTCTTCAACGACTGGCTGTGGCTCATCGATCCGGCAGGCAACCGTGCCGTCCCGATCGTCAACGGCATCGTCGAGACCGCAGCCGCATCTGCCGGCCTGCTCGGCGCCCTGCGCTGAGCGCGATCGCCATGCGCACTGGCGACCCCTGCATCCTGGTGATCTTTGGGGCGTCGGGCGACCTCACGAGCCGCAAGCTGGTGCCGGCGATGTACGAGATGCATCGCGCAGGCATGCTCGCCAGCGAGACGCGCATCGTGGGCGTGTCACGCCGGGCCAAGAGCGACGACGAGTGGCGCCGCGAGCTCGAGCCTTGGGTGCGTGATCATGCCCAAGGCTTCGATGCGGGTGCATACCGCGTCTTCGCGCAGCGCCTGCACTACTTCGTGGGCGATGCCGTCACTGCCGAGTGCTATCCCGCACTGCGCGAGAGGCTCGCCGAGATCGACTCCACCTGCCAGACGCGCGGCAACCTCCTCTTCTACCTGTCGGTGGCGCCGGAGCTCTACGAGCCGATCATCGCGCGCATCGACGACGCGGGGCTCGTCACTGAGGGCAAGCGCTGGTGCAGCATCGACCAGCGCACCAAGAGCTGGCAGCGCATCGTGGTGGAGAAGCCCTTCGGCACCGATGCGGCCAGCGCGGCAAGCCTCAACCGGGCGCTCGGCCGCGTCTTCGAGGAGGAATCGATCTACCGCATCGACCACTACCTGGGCAAGGAGGTGGTGCAGAGCCTGCTGGTGATGCGGTTCGCCAACATGCTCTTCGAGCCCATCTGGAACCACCGCTACGTGGACCATGTGCAGGTGACGGCGGCCGAGACGGTGGGCGTCGGCTCGCGCACGGCGTTCTACGACCAGACGGGCGCGATCCGCGACATGATCCAGTCGCACCTGATGCAGATCTTCGCGTTTGCGGCCATGGAGCCGCCGACCTCCTTCACGGCAGACGCGATCCGTCAGGAGAAGATCAAGGTCGTCGACGCGGTGCGGCCGACCGCGCCCGGCGAGGTCGCCGGTGCGGCAGCACTCGGCCAGTACGCCGCTGGTCCCGACGAGGGCGCATACGTGTCGCTGCCGGGCGTGCCCGCTGGCTCGACCACCGAGACCTTCGCGGCGATCCGGCTGCACGTCGACAACTGGCGCTGGGCGGGCACGCCCTTCTACCTGCGCAGCGGGAAGCGGATGGCGCAGAAGCGCACTGAGGTGGTCGTGCAGTTCAAGCCGCCAGCGGCCAACCTGTTCAGGGGGCTGCGCCACTTCAGCGGAGGGTTGCGCGGCAACCGGCTCGTGATCGAGATCGCGCCGCGCGAGCGCACGCTCCTGACCTTCGAGAGCAAGGTGCCAGGCGAGAGCACGATCGCGCCCGTCGCGATGGAGGTCGACTACGCCAAGGAGTTCCGCAGCGCCAATCCTGAGGCGTATGGGCCGCTGCTCGTGGACGCGATGCGCGGCGACCAGACGCTCTTCAAGCACAGGCTCGAGGTCGAGGGCGCGTGGCATGCGGTGGAGCCGTTCATCGGTGCGGCATCGGCGGAGCTCCGCCGCGGGATCGCATCCAACTACGCGCCGGGCTCCTGGGGTCCTGCGTCGGCCGGCGAGCTCATGCGCCGCGACGGCCGCGCATGGCACGACTGAGCCGCTAGCCTTGGCGCGATGAGCGACGCGCCGATCCCGTTCCAGCCCGATGCCGCAGCGCTTCCTGCGCCCAAGCTCTGGGGCACCGTCGACGTGAGGCACGACCGCGAGGACGTGTACGACGCGCTCGCCGCAGACCTGATGGTGCACGCCGCCAACTGCGTGCGCACCTTCGGCGACTTCCACATCGCGCTCTCCGGCGGCTCGACGCCGTTCCCGTTCTACGAGCGGCTGATGATCGATCCGCGCTGGCGCGGCATGCCGTGGTCGCGCACGCACCTGTGGGTGGTCGACGAGCGGCGCGTGCCCTTCGACCACGAGAAGAGCAACTGGCGCCAGATCCACTCGATCCTCGGCGACCATGCGGGCATTCCGCCCTCGCAGCAGCACCCGATCGAGGCCGTTATGCCCGATGCCGCAGAGCGCTACGAGCGGGAGCTGCGTGCGGCGCTCGGCCAGCGCGAGCGCGGCCATGACCGGCTCGACTTCGTGCTGCTCGGGATGGGCGACAACGGCCACACGGCGAGCCTGTTTCCCCGCAATCCCGTGCTCGACGTGCGCGACCGGCTCGTGGCAAGCTGCGACGGACCAGATGTCACGCCGCCGCCGCGCATCACCATGACCTACCCGCTCATCAACGCCGCACGGTTCATCGCCGTGCTCGTGATGGGCGCCGGGAAGGCGGAGATGGTGCGCCGCGTCGATACGGGCACCGACAGCTTCTACGAGCTGCCGATCAAGGGCATCCACCCGGCTGGCGGCGTCCTGCACTGGTACCTCGACGCCGAGGCGTGCGGCCTCTAGCGCCTGCGCGGCGCCGGCGCGCGCCGGATCATCCCGGATCCGCTACCGCGACGCGAGGAAGTCCTCGAGCAGCGCGCACGCGGCGAGCGCGTCGCGGATCGCCTTCTTCTGCGCATGCGTGCGACCGGAGCGCGCCATCCGCTGGTCCGCATCGAAGCTCGTGAGGCGCTCATCCTGGAAGTGCACGGGCAGCGACCAGCGCGCGCCCGCGGCGGCGCCAAAGGCGCGGACCGCGGCGGAGCGTGGGGACTCGCGGCCGTCCATGTGCAGCGGCAGCCCGATCACGATCGCGTCCGGCCCGTGCTCCGTGACCGCCGCATCAAGCGCGCGCCAGAGCGCATCGCCCGACGCCTCGATCACCTTGACTGGCGTCGCCAGTCGCAGCACGTCGTCGCCAGAGGCGATGCCGGTCCGCACGTCGCCAAGGTCAATCGCGAGGTATCTCATGGGCCGGCCGCGATATGGGTGAATCGATCCCCGGAAGCCGCGCTGCACGGCACCGTGCCGACACGACCTCGCGTCCTTGGCGCGCTAGCGCACATCGGGCGGGACAAGGCCTGCGATCTCCTTGACGCGCTCCGCCAGCGCAGCAGGGCACACCAGCGTCGCGTCACGGGTGCGCACGATGACAAGGCCCTCGCATCCGATGGTGGCGATCACGTGCGACGGGTCGTCGCTGACGCAGGTCACTTCGCGCGAGTCGATGTGCACTGCGCGGGCATTGGTGCGGTTGCCGGAGGCGTCCGGCTCAAGCGTGCTCGAGAATGCAGGCCAGCTGCCGATGTCAAGCCACTCGACGGGCAGCGGCACCACGCAGATCGAGTACCCCGGATCCGCAGATGCGGGCTCCATGAGCGCCTTGTCGAGGCTGATGCGCGGCAGCGTCGGGTAGACCGCATCGATGGCGCGCGCTGCGGCGTCGGTGCCCCACGCCGCGCCGATGCGCGCGAGGCCAGCGGCGCACTCGGGCTGGTACTTCGCGATCGCCTCGAGCGCCGTGCGCGCGCTGAACACGAACATGCCGCTGTTCCACGAGAAGTGGCCTGCGGCGAGGAACGACTGCGCCACGGCGAGCGATGGCTTCTCCGCGAATCGCCGGGCGAACCGGGCATGCGACGCGCCAGGCACCGGGTCGCCGCTCTCGACGTAGCCGAAGCCGGTGGCGGGGTAGGTCGGCGTGATGCCGAACGTCACGATCCTGCGTCGGTCCTGCTCCACCAGCGCGAACGCCTCCGACATGCGCTCGCGCAGGATGCCGGTCGGCTCGATGAGGTGGTCGGCCGTCAGCACCGCGATGACGCCGTCCGGATCCTGCGCTGCGACGACCGTCGCCGCGAATCCCACGGCATTGAGCGTGTCGCGGCCCATCGGCTCGCCGAGGAAGCCCGATGCGGGAAGCTGCGGAAGCTCGCGGCGGATCGCCGCCTCGTGCGCGCGCGACGCGCAGATGAACCGCCGCTCGGCGGGCACGATCCCCTCAAGACGCCCGTAGGCGAGCTTGAGCAGCGAATGCCCATCCTTCATCGGCAGCAGCTGCTTCGGAAGCGCGGCCCGGCTCATCGGCCAGAGCCGCGTCCCAGATCCGCCGGCCATCACCACGCCGTGACGGTGCGAAGTCATGTCGAGGCCTGCCGCGTCGCGAGCGCAGCCGCCACGATGGCGTCAGCGGTCGCGAGATCGGGGTTGCGCTGCAGCGCTCGGTCCACCAGATCGCGCGCGTCGATGCGCGACTCGCCGAGCTGCACGAGCACCGCGGATG
>VERO01000138.1 GCA_018882625.1 Phycisphaerales bacterium
CAGCGGATCGCTTCGAGTGCTCCGGGGCGGCAGCTGCATTGGCGGCTCGGATGCGTGCCGCGCCTCCGGCCGCATTGCTGTTGACCCGTCAGTCGACCTGCTGATTGATGCCGGCTTCCGTGTCGCGCGGAGCCCCTGAGTCGATCGGCGAGACCGGTCTCGCCGCGATCCGATTGACTCGCTTCGCCCTCCGTGTCTCCTATCGTCCGCGCCGCAGGTCTGCGCGCATCTCGGCCAGCAGCCGCTCGAGCTGCGCGAGGCGCTCCGCCAGCAGGGCATCGTGCGGCTGCTCGGTGCCGGGCGCATGCAGCCGCGGCAGCGGGGATGAGCTCGCCGGCGGGTCCGCGCCGCCGCGCTCCCCATCCGGCAGCTCGCTCATGCTGTTGACGATCACGCCGACCAGCAGGTTGAGGAAGATCATCGTGCCCGTCATGATGAAGCTCACGAAGAAGATCGGCGCGGCGATAGGCGACGCGACACCCGGCGCACCGTCCGGCCTTGGCAGCCCGCGCATCTGCGCCTGCATGAGGTCGAGCCATCCCTCGAGCGTCAGCACCCCGAACATCGTGAGCAGGCTTGACCACAGCGAGCCGAAGTGCTCGGGATCGTTCGCGCCGAAGAGGTGCACGCCCATCACGCTGTACGTGTAGAGCATCGTGAACAGCAGCAGCGTGATCCAGCCGAAGCTCGGCAGGCTGCGCAGCAGCGCCCCCACGATCATCTGCAGCCGCGGCAGCGCGGACACGAGACGCAGGCTTCGCGCCACGCGGCCCAGCCGCAGCACCTGCACGAAGTTCGAGTTGAGCGGCAGCACGCACAGCACGGTCACGGTGAAGTCGAACAGGTTCCAGGGGTCGAGGAAGTAGCGCCACGGCTGGCGGCCCCACGCGGCGATCTTGACGATCACCTCGATCACGAAGACCGCAATGACCGCCAAGTCGACGATCCTGATTGCGCCCCCCCAGGACTCGTGCACCGCGGGCACGGTGTCGAGGCCGACGAGCACCGCACCAAGCAGGATTGCCGCGAACACCACGCTCTTGAAGGCGGTCGAATTGGCGACAGCCGCCGCAGCGTTTCCCGTTGGAACGTTCCCAGTGGCGAAGGAGAGGGAGCTCATCACAGATCCGAGAGTTCGGGTGGGCGGTCTGGCATCAGCGGCAGCCCGTAGAACCAGTCGGGCAGGATGCGCTCGACCCAAGGCGGAATCGTCGAGGTCTTGTCCATGAACACGATGACCGTTGCGGTCGCGCCCATACGGTAGGGCTGTCCCTCGTTGGCGGCAGGAAGCGTGACGCGCACCGGGAAACGCTGCGCCAGACGCACCCAGTCGAGCATGGGCTGCGTGGTGGGGAGCCCGTTCTGGTCGACTTCGTAGGGCATGTTCAGCGCCCACCCGATGCCTTGCACGACGCCCTCCACTGGCGAGTTGGGGTACGCCATCAGGTACACCTTCGTCTTCATCCCGGGCCTGATTCGGCGCAGCACCGTCTCCTGGAAGTTGGCCATCACGAACCACTGGCTGCCGTCGACCACCGTAAAGAGCAGGTCTCCGGCCTTCAGGTACGTGCCCGGCGAGATGTTCATGTTGGTGACGTAGCCGTCCACGGGCGAGCGCACGGTGCAGTACGCCAGCTCGAGCTTCGCCTTCTCGAGCGCCGCAAGTGCGGCAGTGCGTCGCACATTCACGTCGCCCACCTGGCCAAGCGCGTTCTCCGCAGCCTTGAGCTGCGCAATCCGCTCGTCCACCACCGCCTTGAGCGAGCGCACATCGCGCTTGGCCTTGTCGACGTCGTCAGGCGTGACGAACTGCTTGGCCAGCAGCGGCTCGATGCGCGCGAGGTACTGCTCGGCGTACAGCAGCTTCGCCTCGGCGTCGGTCACGGCCGAGCGCGCCGAGACGATGTTGTCGCCGTACTCCTGGATCTGCAGGTCGACGAGCTTGATCTTGCTCTCGGCATCGAGCACCGCGAGCTCGAACGGACGGCGGTCGATGATGAAGAGCAGGTCGCCCTGCTTCACCGGCTGGTTGTCGACGACGGCCACCTCGACCACATACCCGCTCACGTTGGCCGACACCCCAACGATGTTCGCGCGCACGCTTGCGTCGTCGGTGCGCGGATGCCGGGTGATGGACAGGAACACTGCGGCCGCCGAGTACAGCGCAAGCAGCGGCGCGCCCCACGCGACCGTGCGGCCCACGACCCTGCGCACGCGCTGGGGGTCGCTCATGTGCGGTAGATCCCCAGCCACAGCAGCAGCACGCTGGCGACGTACACGCTGACGTACGTCAGCGGCACCGGGCGCGCATGCTCCTCGACCGCCCACTTCCGCATCGCCCACCGCACCAGCAGCAGCGGCCCCACGGCAAGCACCATGCACACGAGCCACGCCGGAAAGAAGGCCCCGTCAATCTCGAAGATGGGGTCGCAGCCGGCACAGGCGAGCGCGACGAGCAGGGACGCCGCCGCCACTCGCAGCGAGCTGCAGCCTGTTCCATGGCTCGCGTGTCGCACCGAGGGATCCTAACCCGCGTGCCATAGGATTGCGTGCGGCATGTTGTCGCGCGCAGTGATCGACTGGAAGGCGATCGTCGCCGACATGGCGCCCACTCGGGACCGCGCCCTCGGCGGCTTGCGCTGCGCGCTGGCGATGTCGATCGCAGCGTTTTGGGGCATGGCCATCGAGCTGCCGCAGGCGTACTGGGGCATCATCAGCGCGGCGCTGCTGTCGCAGCCGCTGGCCACCACGACAACTGCGCGCACGCTGATGCGCGTGACGGGCACCGCAATCGGCGGCATCATTGCCGTGTCGATGGCCGCGGCGTTCCTGGGGAACCCGCCGGCGTACCTGGTGTGCCTGGGCATCGTGTGCTTCTGCTCGGGCTACCTGTGGACCGGGTCGCGGTACCCGTATGCGGTGGCGGTCTTCTCGCTCACGGTGATGCTGATCACGTATGGAGGGATCACCGATCCCACCAATGTGCAGTCCACCGCGTGGTACCGAACCCTTGAGGTCTCGACTGGGGCGGTGGCGGTGGCCATCGCGACGGCGATCGTCCCCGGCGAACGGGCGTTCCCGAGGCTCCTGCGGCTCAGCGCGTCGAAGGTTCGGCGACTTGCGCACGGACTCGACCCGCTCATGGATCCGGGCGTGCATCGTGTCCAAGTCGAGCTCACGCTGGAGCCTGATGCGGCAGAGCGCTACATGGCGCTCCATGAGCTGCTCCGGCTGGCGCAAGGCGAGGACTCGGACGTATGGATGCACCGTGCGCGGTGGTTCGAGCTCATTGGCGCCATCGAGCGCACCCGCATCACGCTCGATGACGTGGGATTCGCGGCATCGGGACCCGACGCGCAGCGCGTGACGGGCCCGGTACGCGTGGAGCTCGTTGCAGTCGCGCGCGCGCTGCAGTCGAGCTGCGGGCGACTGGCCTGCGAGATCCAGGCGGCGGGCGCTGCGGGCTCAGGCGACTGGAGACCAGATGCGGTAGGCGATGCAGGTACCGACGCCGACGCCGATGCTGCCATGCAGGCTGTGCACGACCGCGTGCAGGAGCTGCGCATCTCGCATGCCATGGCGGCGCTGACCACGGAGGACGCCGCGCGCCTCTACGGTCTCGTGCAGTCGCTCGATTCCGCCGTGCGCGACGTGCGGCGCTCGCACGAGCTGCTCATGGAGATCCGCGAGGTGCAGGAGCCCGCACGGGAGTTCCAGGCCAAGGCCGCCGAGGCAGCAGGCGTGTTCGCCATCCTGCCGATCGAGCCCTTCAAGGTCCGCCACGGCATGAAGAACGCGATCGCGTGCGTGACCGGGCTGCTCCTGGCGCTGACGATCCCCGGCGGGTACGGGCCGCCGCTCATGATGACCGTCGCGCTGCTCTCGGCGACGCCCAACTTCGGCGCGATGATCCAGAAGAGCCTGCTGCGCTTCACCGGCACCCTCATCGGCGGCGCACTGGCGATCGCATTCATCGTGGTGGTGACCCCGAACCTCTTCAGCGTGGGTGGACTGCTCCTGAATGCCGCGCCGATTCTGTTCCTGTGCGGCTACCTGCTGTGCTGCGGATCGCGTGTGGCCTACGCAGGCCTGCAGATGGCGCTGACCTTCGGCATGGTGGTGCTGCCCACCAACGTGCCGTCCACCAACCTCTGGCCAGCGACAGACCGGCTGATCGGGGTCTTCGCGGGCGCGGCGATCGTGGGGATGGTCTTCAACTTCATCGCGCCCCACCGTGCGATGGACGACTACCGCGAAGGCATGGCCAAGATGTGCCGCGCAGTCGCCGACTACATCCGCCTCATCGCGGCGCTTCGCGCCAAGGAGGCCATCGCCGAGCCTGTGCGGTTCGGCATCCGGCGCCGTATGTACTCGGCGTCGGCGCGGGTGACCGAATCGGTCGCCGGAATGGATTTCGACCGCTCGAACCTGCGCAGCGGACTGAGCGACCAGGATCTCGCGATGGCGCCGTCGGAGGTGCGCGTGATGTACCGCGCCTCCATTGCGCTCTCAGTCAGCCGGGCCGCCATGCCGGATCGCCCGCCCGAGGAGGTGCGTGCGGCGGTCGAGTCCGCGCTGGGCGCCATTGGCAGGGAGATTGAGGCGATCGCAGCAGTGTGGGACGCAGGCGGCGGCCGACTGGACCCCGCCATCGTGACCGCGCGCCGGTCTGCACTCGGCGTCGTGCATGCCGCGATGTCAGCCGAGCGGAAGGCCCACCCTGTGCTCCCGATGAGCACCACCGAGGCGGAGGCATTCGTGGGGCAGGTCGCGCACCTCGCCCGCATGAGCGCGCAGCTCGATGCCATGGGGGAGATCGTGCGACGGCTGGGAGGAGCACCTGCCGCCGATCCTGAACCTCAGGCGCGCCTGGAGCCGATAGCAACCACGTGAGCACGGATCGCCACAGCCGCATCGCCGGCAGCAGTTGCCCTTCGCGTTTGCGGAGTCTCGCCGGAACCCTCATCCGATTCTCGCTAGCCGGCACCGCGGCCACGCTTGCCGCATGCCAGTCAAGCCCGTTCGACGACGCCGCGTTCGATCGGCGGGACCTCGACCGTCTTGTGAGCGACCGTTACGACACGCCTTGGCGTGGTGATGGAGTGATCGTGCCAGACGCCCCGCCCATTCCGGTGCCGGATGCGCCGATGGCCGCTGCAGCGCCGATGCCCGGATTCGAGCGCGTGCGCACGCTCGCCCCCGACGAGCCGGTCGCGCCGCTTCCGCCGCGCGAACGTACGCTCGCGGAGCTCGCCGTGCGTGCGCTCGAGATGAACCCGACCACTCGCGCCGCGTGGGAATCGGCGCGTGCTGCGGCTGGCCGGCAGGGCATGGCCGAGAGCCTCTACCTGCCGCGCGCGGGGCTCTACGGCGAGGTGGACTGGGAACGCACGCCCTATCCCGGTATCCCAGCGCCGCTGATCTACGAGGGCGGCAATGCCGACACCGGCTTCAACCTGTCGTGGCTGCTGCTCGACTTCGGCCGGCGTGATGCGATGGTCGAGGCCGCCAAGCGGGGCGTCGAGGCCGCAAACCTCAGCGCGAACCGCCAGATCCAGAAGGTGATCTACGACGTCCAGACGGCGTACTTCCAGCTCGATGCCAAGGTGATGATGGTGGAAGCGGCGGAAGAGGATCTCGCCAACGCGCGTATGCAGCTCGAGGCCGTTGAGGACCGCATGCGGGTCGGCCTTGCGACGCGCCCTGAGCTGCTCGAGGCACGCCAGCAGTTCGCGAAGGCGCAGTTCATGGTCGAGGACACGAAGGCCGATCTCTACGACGCGCAGGCCGCTCTGGCGGTCGCCGTTGGCGTGCCGGCCGGGACGCGCATCGACATCGTGCCGCTGCAGAAGATGCCGCTGCCGGAGGACCTGCTGATCGGCGTCGATGCCGTGGTCGCTCAGACGCTGCGCCAGCGGCCAGACCTGCAGGCTTCGATCGCGACCGTGCGCCAGGCGCGTGCGGCCGTGAAGCAGGCAGAGGCCGATTTCCTCCCCACGATCAGCATGTACGGTGACATCGGCGTCGGGTGGCTCGACGGCGAGAGCCGCGACGGCAACGACGTGGCGATCATGGATGGCGTCCCGTTCACCGCGGAGATCGGGCTGCGCGGCACATGGCTCCTCTACGAGGGTGGGGAGCGCACCGCGAACCTGCATCAGGCGCGCGCAAATCTCGCGCGTGCCGAGGCGCAGCTCGACGAGCTGCAGCTCATCGTGTCCAACGAGGTGTGGATGGCGTACTTCGACGTGCGCGCGGCGCGCAAGCGCTTCCTCGCGGGAGAGGCTCTGCTTGCGGCGAGCCAGGACTCGTACGACTCGGTCTTCGCGTCGTACGTCAACGGCCTCGCGACGATCACGCAGTTGATCCAGTCGGAGGCCGGGCTCTTTGACGCGCGCTACACGCTGATCCAGTCGCGCGCCGACTTGCTGATGTCCGCCGCGCGCCTGGCCTACGCG
>VERO01000409.1 GCA_018882625.1 Phycisphaerales bacterium
CGATGACCTTCTGCGCCCGCTTGGGGTCGTTCCAGAGGTCAGGCTCGTTCATCCGCGCCTCGAGCCGGGCGCGTTCGGCGATCCGTGAAGGCCAGTTAAAGGGAGTCGCGGATGGTCGTGATCCGCGCCTCAAGGTCGTCGATCACCGGCTGGTGCGCATCAAAGTGCATCGGGCGATCGTAGCATCGCGCCGCCATGAGCATGGAGGAACACACGGAGCTCGTCGCAGCCCGGCGCGCGAAGCTCCACCGCTACCGCAGCGAGCTCGGGATCGAGCCCTACGGGCAGCGCGTCAGCGGCCTGGTGACGCTCGCGCAGGCGCGCGCGCTCTTCGACGAGGCGGCACATGCGGCATTCGACGCCGCCGACCGCGCCGCGCGCGAGGCCGCGAAGCAGCAGGCCGCGTCAGGCGGCGCACCCGCCGCAGCTCCGGCGATCCCGGATGCGCGCCCCCATGTGGATGTGGCCGGCCGCGTCATCCAGCACCGCGACATGGGCAAGATCGTGTTCCTGCAGCTGCGCGACCACAGCGGCGATCTGCAGGTGTCCGTCTCGAAGGCTGCCGTGCCCGCGACGGACTTCGACGTCGCCAAGCACCTCGACTACGGCGACATCGTGTCGACGGGCGGCCGCATCGGCCGCACCCAGAAGGGCGAGATCTGCGTCTGGAGCGGCTCGCTCGCGCTGCAGTCGAAGAATCTCGAGCCGCCGCCCTCGAAGTGGCACGGCCTCGAGGACGAGGAGCTGCGCTGCAGGCGGCGGTACGTGGACATGTGGGCGAACCCGCAGGTGACGCGCACGCTCGCGGCGCGCGCAGGGATCGTCTCTGAGGTGCGGCGGTTCATGGAGTCGCGGGGGTTCCTCGAGGTCGAGACCCCGATGATGCACGCGATGGCCGGCGGCGCGGCGGCGCGCCCCTTCGTGACGCAGCACCACGCGCTCGGCATGCAGCTCTACATGCGCATCGCGCCGGAGCTGTACCTCAAGAGGCTGCTCGTGGGCGGCCTGCCGCGCGTCTTCGAGATCAACCGCAACTTCCGCAACGAGGGCATCGACCGCTCCCACAACCCCGAGTTCACCGCGATGGAGGCGTACGAGGCCTTCGGCGACTACGGCACGATGATGGAGATGGTGGAGTCGCTCGTGCACCACTGCGCGTGCGCGGCGCTCGATCGCGGGTGGCACCCTGCGGGCGAGCCCGGTCCCGTGCTGCCTTGGGGTCCGCACCGTGTGAGCTATGCGACGCCCTTCGTGCGCGTCCGCTACGAGGAGCTCTTCGAGCGCGCGCTCGGGTTCCCCATGTCGGACCGCGTGCGCACCCGCGAGGCTGCGATCGCTGCGCGAGTCGCCAACGCGGCGACCCTCGACCACTGGCTGCTCGTGGATGCGCTCTTCGAGGATCGTGCGGAGCCGCTGATCGACCCGTGCAGGCCGACATTCGTGATCGACTACCCCAGCGCCACAAGCCCGCTGACGCGCCCGAGCCGCACTCGCCCTGAGCTTGCGGAGCGCTGGGAC
>VERO01000139.1 GCA_018882625.1 Phycisphaerales bacterium
CCCCACAGGAGCAGATCCAGCAGGCCATGGCGCGCGGGGCCGAGGAGATGCGGCGCGCGACCGACGCCGACTTCATCGGGCGCAGGTTCGAGGCCTGGAGCCGGGCGCCGGCGGCCTATGCGCAGCTGGAGTCCGCGCTGCTTGACGGCGTGGCGCAGGCGATCGCGATTGGCGCGGCTGAGGCACCGGTGCCAGAGAGCGCTCGTGCCATCGATGGTCTGCGCGAACGGCGCGCACTCGCTGTCGAGCAGTCGCTGCTGGCGGCGACCGGGCGTGCATCCGCCCTGGACATGGGCGGATACGCGGCCAGCCTCGACCTAAAGGCACTTGCCGATGCGACACCGCTCTCGGCGGCAGACAGGGCAGCTGCGGCCGCGTCGCTCACGGGATACGACGCTGCACTGACCTCGCTCCTGGCGCAGCGCCGCGAGGCTGCGGTGGACATTGAGCGCACCAGCCAGCTCACAGCGAGCGTTGCGCTCCGGCAGTTCTCCAGCGTCATCGAGGGCGTGGACGCCCCGGTCGACCCGGACTCGGCGGAGGCTGCACTCGCGCGCATCCGGACCCAGATGGACGCAGCCACGGCGCGTGGGCAGTCGATTGGCTCGCGGCTTGAGGAGTGGCAGACCGCACAGTCCGACACGCTGCTTGAGGCGCTGACGCCCGCAGGGCGCGCCAGGGTGGCTGCCGCGCTGACGCGGGCCAAGCATCCCACAGTGGCGCGCGATTCCACCAGCGCTGATCCGCAGATTGCCCGCGCGATGTCGATGGTCGAGTCCGATGACGCGCTGCTTCAGGCGGTGATCGCGGTCGCCGGCGAGTACCAGCAGGCCTATGACGCGATCTTCGCGAAGCTGGTGGAGACCGACGCGGTACGGCAGTCCGCCGTGGCGGATCTCACGGCGGCCAGCGCAAAGTCGCCGCCGGACACGGCCGCGGCCGACTCTGCGCGCACCCGACGATCGGCTGCAGCGCGCGAGCTCACGCGCCTGCGCACCGAGCGCAGCGAGCTGAACGCGCGCACAGTGCGGTCGCTCCGCGCGGCACTCGGCGCAGAGCGAGGTCCAGAGATCGCGGACCTGCCGCCACGGCGCCCGATGCCCCGCCTGCGAGCTGATGCTCCGATGATGGCCCCAGCTCCCGGCGCCCCGGCTCCCAGCGCTTCGGCTCCCGGCGCCCCAGTTCCCGGCGCCCCAGCTCCCGGCGCGGCAGCTGTGGGTGCCCCCGCTGCCGGCGCCGCGCCCGCTGCCGCCGTCACGCCCGGATGAACGCCTCTGGCACGGACCCGTGCGTCGCCACGATGCGCGAGCGGAATCCGCCGCGGCCCTTCCAGTCGGTGATCACCTGCATCCAGCGCGGCGACATCCGCTGCGCGAGCTGGTCGCGGATGGTGTTGGTGACCGCCTCGTAGAAGATCCCCTCGTTGCGGAAGGACTGGAAGTAGAGCTTGAGGCTCTTGAGCTCCACGCACTGCGCGCCCGGCTCGTAGCGCACCGTGATGGTGCCGAAGTCGGGATGGCCGGTCTTGGGGCACAGGCTGGTGAACTCCTCGTGCACGTGCTCGATGACGAAGGGCGTGGCCGAGGGCGACGGGAAGAACTCGAGGATGGTGGGGTCAGGCATGTGTCACAGTCCGTAGGTGGCCATGAGCCGCAGGATGCGCGGCTGGTCGGGGTTGATCTCCATCGATGTGCGGAAGGCCTGGCGCGCCTCGTTCGCGGCGGCCACCTCGCGCCGCTCAGACAGCAGCCAGGTGTTGAGCGCGTTCACGCCAATGCCGTTCCAGCTCGGCCAGTGCCTGCGGTCCGCAGCCACCGCGGCGCGGTACGCCTCTGACGACGCCGCGTACTCGCCGGCGCGGAATCGCGCCCATCCGACGCGCTCCCAGCTGTCAGCGCTCGCATCGATGCGCACCAGCTCCTCACACGCCTGCATCGCCTCCGCGTAGCGGCCATCGGCCACAAGCGCGTTGATCAGGTTGATCCACACCTGCGGCGTCGGGGGCATGAGGTCGATGGCCTGCCTGTACTGGCCCACAGCCTCGGGCGCGCGGCCGGTGCGCTCGTACGCCACGCCCAGGTTGACCCGTGCCGCGCCGTTCGTCGGGTCAAGCGACACCGCACGCTCCGCGAAGCCTGTCGCGATGCGCGCCTCGCCGAGCGAGAGGTATGCCGTCGCCATGTTGAGGTTGGCATCGGCGCTGTCCGGATCCACAGACAGCGCGCGCTGGTACGCGCGGATCGCATCGACCGTGCGGCCCTGCATCTGCAGGGACTTGCCGCGCCCGTGGTGCGCACGGAAGCTGCGCGGGTCGAGATCCGCCGCACGCGCGTAGGCAGGCTCGGCATCCGCATAGCGTCCCTGCTTGTAGCGCACGTCGCCTACGCCGAGGTACGCATCGGGCAGCAGCGGATTCTGCTGCAGCACCTCGCGGAAGACGATGAGCGCCTCCTCGTATGAGCCCTGCTGCTGCAGGCTGTCGGCCTCCTCGAGCCGCATCCGCTCAGCCTCAGTCGGGGTGCGCCCACCGCCAGCGGTGGAGGTCGCAGCACTCCGCCCGTCGGTGCGCACAGGCCGCGTCCAGTCGCGGCATGCGGACGTGCCCAGCGTGCCCGCCACCGTCAGCGCAAGCAGAATCGCGCGCGCCGCACGACCCGCCGCCGCGCCGCGCGCCGCAGCCTTGCCAACCCGCGAGACTCTGGCGGCAGCGCCGCGGATCGCCTCGAGGGCTGCGACGTTGGCGAGGTCCCACGGCGTTCCCTTGCATGAGCCTTCCTTCGGGGTCTCCAGGATCATCGGCACGGTGCGCCATGCGCGCCTCGAGAGAATAGCCCTGAAGCACGCGTCGCCGCACGTGCCGTGACCGATGTGCGCATGGCGATCGCGGCGCGAGCCTGCCGGAGCCTCCGAATCGTTGATGTGCGCGACGAGCAGCCGATCCTCGCCGACGACATCGCAGAACTCGTCAAGCGTGCGGCGCGCGGCCGCGGGCGTCGACATGTCGTATCCCGCCGAGACGATGTGGCACGTGTCAATGCATGCCGCGAGCCGATCGGGCTCCTTGACCATGCCGATGATTGCCGCGATGTGCGCGAAGTCATAGCCCAGCGCGGTGCCCGCGCCGGTCGTGGTCTCGAGGCACGTGCGCACGCGCAACCCGGGCGCCGCGTCATGCACGGCATCGAGGCTCGCGGCGATGCGCTCGAGGCCGGCGCGCTCGTCCGGCGTCGGGGGCTCGCGCAGCGCATTCGGGTCCGACGGCTTGCGCGCCGCGCCCATGTGCGCGCCCGGATGGATCACGCAGCGCTCGATGCCAAGTGCCTCGCACCGCTCGAGCTCCGCCACGTGCAGCGCGATCGACTTCCTGCGCAGCGCCGCATCGGGCGACGCAAGGTTCACGAGATACGAGCCGTGGCTGACGACGCGCTCGCCGCACTCGCGCTGCCAGCCCGCCCGCTCGAGCGCGGCGCGCCAGAGCGCGATCTCGGCATCCGGCAGAGGCGGCACGCGCCACTGGCGCTGGTTCTTCGTGAACACCTGCACGCTCGCGAGGCCCAGGCGCGCCGCCTCGTCGATCGCGTGGTGCAGACCGCCCGCGACGGAGAGATGGCTCCCGTAGCGCGGACGCGCGGCAGCCATGATCAGACCATCCGCGATCCGGCGGTGCGCGCCGCGGCGACGATGCGCTCCGCAGTGCGCACGGCCGCGAATCCCGCGTGCGCATCGACGGCCGTGCGGCGGCCCGTGCGCACCGCGTCGAGGAAGTCCTCGAACTGCAGGCGCAGAGGCTCGCCCTCCCCGATCGCGAGCGGCTCGACCGTGACCAGCTCGAGGTAGTTCACGCTCGAGAGGTCCGCGCCCGCCTTGAGCTGCTCGCGCACCTGAGCCAGCTTCTCGGCATTGGCTGTGCGGCGCACGACCGTGCCCTTGCGCTCGACGAAGTCGGCCGACACGTACGCATGCTCGGAGAACATGCGCATCTTGCGCTCGGTCTTGAGCGCGAGCCGGCTCGCCGTGACGTTGGCGGTGCAGCGCTGGCCGTCGGGACCCGCCGGGAAGATGAGCCGCGCATTGCAGATGTCCTCGGCCTCGCCGACGACGCACACCGCATCGGCATGGATCTCCTCGGGCTCCGATCCCATCAGCTTGAGCAGCACGTCGAGATCATGGATCATCATGTCCAGGACGACGCCCACGTCCACCGACCGGAACGTCATCGGCGAGATGCGGTCCATCTCGACGAAGCGCGGGCGAATGTCGCCCACCGCCATCACCGCACGCATGACGGGGTCGTAGCGCACGACGTGCCCCACCTGAAGGCAGCGGCCCGAACGCGCCGCGGCATCGGCGATCGCGCGCGCCTCCGCCTCGTCCGGCGCGAGCGGCTTCTCGACGAGGCAATGCACCCCTGCGGCAAGCAGGCGCTCCACGATCGCGCGGTGCGTGACGGTCGGCGTGGCGACAATCGCCACATCGACGCCCTGCGCGAGCATCGCCTCGACCGTGCCATGCCCGGAGCCGCCGAACTGCTCGATGATCGCATCGCGCCGCTCGGCGTTCGCGTCGACGACCGCCACAAGCTCTGTGCCCTCGGTCCCTGCGCAGAGCCGGGCGTGGTGACGGCCCATGCGGCCGACTCCGACCACGCCGCAGCGCAGCGTGCCCGTCGCGGACGCGCTCACGCCGAGGCCCTTCCGGCGCGCATGTAGCGCAGGCGGATCCGGTTGCCGGGCGGCAGGTACTCCACCTCGTGCATGTAGGCGCGCATCAGCATGATGCCGCGGCCCGAGGGGATCTCGAGGTTCTCGTCGAGCGTCGGGTCCGGCACAGCGCCTGGGTCGAATCCCTCGCCCTGGTCCTGCACGATGAACTCGGCCAGTTCCGCGGAGATGCGCCACTCAAGGGTCACCTCGCGCCCGGCCTCGCCGCGATTGCCATGCCGGAACGCGTTGACGAGCGCTTCCTCCATGGCGAGCCGGATCGCGAATCGCGCCGCATCGTCGTAGCCCGCACTGGCCAGCAGCGACGACAGGTCGTCCTGCACACGCTCGATGTCGGTGCGCTGGTCCCGCAGCACCTGCGTGCGCGCATGGGCCGGGGTGTTCTTGGGTGCGCCGTTCATCTCACTCGCCGCAGCGGGAGCGTCCCACCCTCACGCGCTGAAGCGAGTCATGGCGTGCTCCGCCGTCTCGTCGATCGTGAAGAGCTTGTTGAGCTTGGTGATCACGAAGACCTCGAAGATCTGCGGCCGGATGTCCGACATCCGCAGCTGGCCCGACTTCTTCTTGACGCTGCTGTGCAGCGTGATCAGCGTGCCGAGCGCCGCCGACGACAGGTGCTCGACGTTGCGGAAGCACAGCAGCATCTTCAGCGCAGGCTTCGAGTCCACGAGCCGGAGCAGCTCCGACCCGATCTGGCGGATGTTCGCCTCGTCGAGGATGTCGCGGTCGATGAAGTCGACGCGCGTGATGCCGTCCTTCTCGGTGATCCGCAGCCTGGAGTTTTCGCTGGCCATGGGTCGTCCTCGTGGTTCGCCGATCGGTGGATCAGTAGCCCGACATCTGCGTGGACCGGCCCATCTCGTCACGCAGGCCCGGGAAGAGCTGGTCCTCCGCCTCCTGCAGCACGATGACCTCGGGGCGGATCAGCAGCAGCACCGTCGTCTCGGTCTTCGAGTTGAGGGTGTTGGTGAAGAAGCGGTTGACGAAGGGCACCTTCGACAGCACGGGCACGCCGACCTCGACCTCGACCTCGGTGAGCTTGCGCTCTCCGCCGAGGAGGATCGTGCCCTTGTCGGGCACCGTCACGGTCGTCTGGACCTGCTGCGCATTCACGACAGGAAGCTGGATGGTCGCGGCGAACTGCGCCGAGCGGCCGGTGAAGTCGCCGCCGCCTGCCGCACCGGACACCGATGCGGTGTCGAAGCGCTCGAACTGGTTCTGCGCATACTCAACCGTCATCGTGACGTAGCGGCGGTCGGCGCTCGCGACCGCCTCGATGTCGAGCACGAAGCCGTCATAGATCGGCGCGATCACGGGGCTGAACGCGCCGCTGGCGTTGCCGAGGACCGGCTGCACGTTGGCGACGTAGCTCTGGCGGCGGGCGAAGCTGATCCAGGAGCGCTGGCCGTTGAACATCGTCAGGCGCGGCGCGGAGAGCACCATGTTGCGCTGGTCAGCCTGCGACGCCTGCACGAGCAGGTCGACCTGCACGTCGTCGAGGTAGGTGAAGCCCGTCGAGAGCACGGGGGTCGCCATGGCCGCGGCGCCGAACGTGTTGAGGCCGGCGAAGGCCAGCTGGTTCACCAGCGGAAGGCCTTCCTGCTGCACGTTCACCGGCGTCACCTCGCCCTGCTGCACGCCGATCATGTCGGCGGGGATGGCCGATGCATAGGTCATCGCGGTGCCGAAGCCCGGGGG
>VERO01000140.1 GCA_018882625.1 Phycisphaerales bacterium
TCCCACCACCGCGGCGACCCGGCCGTCGAGGTAGTGCGCGAGCGCGTGCTTCTCGCTCGTCGCCTCCATGTGCGCCTCGACGATCACGCACGAGTCCGGCTCGGGGATGCTCGCGAGCACGGCGTCGGCGGTCGCGAACGGGTCATCGGCGGGCAGCGGAAAGAAGATCCGGCCAAGCACGGTGAACACGTAGATGGGCCTGGGAAACCGCTCCCCCGGCGCGATGCGCACCCAACGCTTGCCGGGAGCCTTGGCCGAAAGGTTGGCAGGCCTGCAGATGGGGTGGATGGCGGCCTCGAGCTCGGGCACGATCTTGGCGTCACGGAAGGCGTGGTCACCCAAGGTCACGGCGTCCACGCCAGCCTCACGGAGGCCCCGGTAGAGGTCCGGCGTGCATCCCGAGCCGTTCCTGATGTTCTCCGCGTTGGCGATGATCGCCGCGGGATCGAGCCGTTCCCGGATCTGCGGCAGCGCCTGAAGCACCGCCCGGCGACCGGGCTGGCCCACGATGTCGCCGAGAAACACGATGGTGCCGCGGCGGTTCTGGGCTATACTCATGCAGCACGCAACCTACCGTGATTTGGGGAGCCCGGTGACGGACGCCGGGATGCGTGCGGTCTATGCACACCACGATCTTCAAGAAGGGCGACAAGGTTCGCCATCGGCGGTCACCCGAATGGGGCACCGGAGTCATTTCGCGCACGGAGATGCTGAACCGCGAGGGCGGCACGGACATGCGGCTGTGGGTGCGATTCCCGAGCGTCGGAGAGAAGGTGCTCCTTGCGAGCATCGCGCCCCTCGACCATGTGACGGAGGGCGCACACGCGGGAGTCGATGCGATTGACTTCCACTCGAGGCCCACCATTGCCGAGCATGCGCAGTCCACGGGCGGCGGCTGGCTCGCGGAGATCTCCAAGAAGAAGCCTGAGGACCTGATGACGGCTGTGCCGCTTGAGGCCACAGATCCCTTTGTGCCCGCACCGCGGCGCCTTGCCAACGCACTTGCGCTGTACAGGTTCGATGGCACCGGCGTGAGGCTCATCGAGTGGGCCGTCGCACAGAGCGGCCTCGATGACCCGATGACGCGCTACAACCGCCAGGAGCTCGAGGCTCAGTGGAAGCGCTGGATCTTCAACCTTGACAACGCCGTCCTCAAGATCCTGCAGGAGCTGCGCCGCGACCAGCCCTCGATCCAGGCCGCGCTGGCCAAGGCCCCGCCGCTCGCCAAGAAGGCGGTCCCCCGCCTCCTCGCCAACATGAAGTGAGCGCAACCCGCCGCAGGGCGCACGCGCCGCAGCGTGGCGCCGGTCCTGCGTGGAGGGCGCGTGCGCAAACGCAAAAAGGAAAGCGCGCCACCGAAGTGGCGCGCGCTGGGATTTGCTTGAGTATGGATTGGCGCTGTGGCTCAGCGGTCGCCGCGGCCGTAGCCGCCACGACCACCACCGCCACCGTAGCCGCCGCCGCCACCACCACCACCACCGCCGCCGTAGCCACCACCACCGCCACGCGGACGCTCCTCGCGCGGACGCGCCTCGTTCACGACGAGGTTGCGACCGTCGAAGTCCTTGCCGTTGAGCGCAGCCACAGCGGCTTCGCCCTGAGACTTGTCCGCCATCGTCACGAAGCCGAAGCCTCGCGAGCGACCGGTCTCCCGGTCAGTGGCCAAAAAGACCTCAGACACGGCGCCATAAGCCCCGAAGAGCTCCTGGAGACCGTCCTGGGTCGTGCGGAAGTTGAGATTGCCGACATAGATCTTGAACACGTGTCCTACCTTGACTCTCTTGAATGTGCCACCAACGGGGGCCGTGGCACCGGCCCATGTGAAGTGCGAAATGCTACTAGGGATCGGGAGGATCCACGAACAAACTGTCCAGAATGTCCAAAATGGGTATAGTGGCATCCCTTCGGACCGTTGGCGCAGTTGGCTAGCGCGCCTCCATGACACGGAGGAGGTCACTGGTTCAAGTCCAGTACGGTCCATTGAGGGGGTGCCCCGATCATCCCGCACCAGACCGTTCCGGCCGGGCGTGCCTCGGTGATCCGTCCGTTCAGCCGATCATCGTGCGGGCCTCGTCGAGCGATGCTGCCACGGGCATCACCGCATCGACCTTCGTGGTGCGGATCACGCCGGCCACCGCCGCACTGGGGCTGACCACGATCACGCGCTTGCCGTCGGACGCGAGCGCGCGGGCGACCTGCATCAGCAGGCCTAGGCCGATCGATGCCACGAAGTCAACCTCGGACATGTCCAGGAGCACGTGCTGGCGCCGTGCTGCCGTGGACGCCGTGAACTTCAGCGAGATGCTTCCGGTGCCCGTGACATCGAGCGATCCCCGAATCCGCACGTGCGTGCAGGTGCTGTCCGCGGAGACGACCTCAAATGACGCAGCCATGATGGGTGCAGGCTATCCCGTGGCGGCTGCTCGCGGATCGATCCGCCGCCCCACTCACCTACAGCCGCCTCCGCTGACGCACGACAAGACCGCCAAACAGGATTACCGCAGCACCCGGTGCGGGCACCACCGTCCACTCGATCTCGAGCCGAGGCACGATCCCGCCAAGCCCAGCGCTCTCTGCGCTGTCGAAGCGGCGTGTCACGCCCATCGACGACTCCGGCCCAATGATGAACCACCCGAAGTTCATGGTCGGCGAACCAGCGAACATGCGCACGTCGGCCAGGAGCGCATCTGAGCTCCACGTGTAGAGGCCAACTCCAGTGGTGAGCACAGTCGCACTTGCCACGGCCGCGAAGTCGCCGCCCGGCGCGTTCCAGAAGGATCCCCCTCCCGCAGACCACGAGGAGTGAAGCCACGTCGCATCCCCCAATGCCGCTGGCGCACCAGAACCCTCGCCACCAGAGGGATCGCTTGCGCCCGAGGTCCATGGCGTGAGGCTGCGGTGAAGCGCGACTGGCGCCGCACCGCCATTGAGCTGCGAAAGGTTGAGCACAAGCCGTGCGGACACGATCTCGGCGCCAACAGGCACCGCACCCGCGACGTCGAACTGGATGAGACCGCGCCGCAGGAGGCCCGATGGCGACTGGTTGGTCCGCCCCGCGAACAGGTACTGCCCCGCACCGTTGCCCAGCGACCCGTCACCAGACTCGTACAGGGTGGCATCTTGCGCTGCGCTCAGCGACACGACGTCGGCCGACGCGCCGCACGCGATCGCGCCGCACACCGACACGGGAGCGACCACGACTCTGATTCTGGGGCACCACATGATCCGCTCCTCCGCGCTCACCCTACCCCGCGCATGGCAGATTGCGAGCCGCAAGCTGAGTTTTGCCGCCGGATCAGAGCCACCGTCCGATGCCACGACGCAGGGATGGGTTCGCGCCCCCCACGTCGCGCGCCGCGCCCCCCCACGCCGGACGCCGCGCCCCGCACGCCGCGCGCGTCCTGCGCTAGCGTTCCCTTCATCATGTCCGCCCACACCGTGCCGACCGCCGTATCCGCTATCCGCGAATCCCACGACTGGCTGCGCTGGCTCACCGGCCGCACCCGCGCCGCCGCCCGAACCCTCACGCCGGAGGAGTTCACGCGCGAGTTCCCGATCGGCATCGGCAGCGTGCGTGCGACGCTCATCCACCTGCTGGGTGCCGAGCGGATCTGGATCGCGGTGATCGAGGAGTCGGACCCTGCCGTCACGATGCCAACGGTGGCCGAGCTTCCGACGATGGACGCGATCGACCAAGCCTGGCCGGCCGTCCACGCCCGATGGGATGCCTATCTCAAGCGCCTCGACGATCGCGAGCTCTCCCGCATCGTGTCGAGGGTCCGGGACGGCAAGACGTACAGCCAGCGCGTCGCGGACGCCCTCATGCAGGTCCCGACGCACGCGCTCTACCACAACGCCCAGCTCTCATTCATGTTCCGCTCGATGGGCAAGCAGCTGCCCGACTCGAGCTGGATCCTGTGGGCACGCGAGCGGCTCGCCTGATCCAGCAGCCTCTGGCTTACTGCTGACCGGGGGACGCGGGCGATGCCGCAGGAACTGGCGCCGCAGGAACTGCGGCTGCCGGCGCGTGAGGTGCCGCGGTCGCCGGATCCGACGGAGCGGGTGCGGAATCGGCAGGTGCCGCGAGCGGCTGGTCGTGATCCACGTGCTCCGCATCCTTGGCTGCGTTGATGTGCGGTACCGGTCCGGGTGGGTCTGTCGCGTACTTCTGCTTGGACGCCTCGTACCGGGCCTTCAGCTTCGGGTCCTGCTCGAGTTCGATCGCACGGTTGATCTCCGCGAGCGCCTTGTCCCGGTCACCCTGGGAAAACCACGACAGGGCGAGTATCTCAGCGGCGCGCGAGTCCTTGCCCTGCCCGAGCGTGTCCGCCCGCACGGCGACAGCATGCGCGAGGGGAAGGTCGCGCACCTGCACCCACGGGGAGTTCAGGATCGTCCGGGCCACGGTGCGCAGGCTCGCGATGTCGCTCTCGTACCGGGTCACGATGTCGCGCGCCATCGCGTAGCCCTTCTCGGGCTTGTTGTCAGGGCCGATGAGCGTCGCAAATGCCTGCAGCTCAAAGTAGGACGCGCGCTCAGGAATCGCCGCCTTCATGGAATCGAGCAGCGCATAGAGCCTGTCCCACTCGCCGGTCCGCTCCATCTCCTGGCGCATCTTGTTCATGTGGTCCCGTGCGCGCTCCATGCACGACTCCACGATGAACTCGCCGGCCACTGTCCCTGGATCCCACGTGCCCTCGAGGAGGCCGTCGAGCGTGGCTTGCGCGCCATTGGGATGCCCGTACCACTGCAGCACGCCATCCTTCACGATGAAGATCCGCGGCGTGGAGACCTTGAACGTGCCGTACTGGAACGCCCTGTTGCCCTCCTTGTCGGGGTCGCAGACCACGGGAAACACGATCTTCTCGGCGTTCTCGGGGGACGCCACCCACGCCTTCACCTTCTCGAGCGGCTCGTCGGTGACACCGAAGAACACCACGTCCTCGCCGAACACATTGACGAGCTCTGCCACGAGCGGTGCAGCCTCGCGGCAGTGGCCGCATGTGGTGGAGAAGAACTCGACTGCGTAGATCTTGCCGGGCTCGAAACCCTTGACCTGCTCGCCCGCCACCCAGTGGTCATCCTTGAAGGCCGGGAAGTTGATCGTGGCGCCCGGGAAGGTCGGCGGGCGCGGCCGCCGGAAGCGCGTGCTGACCTTCTGCTCAGCGGGAGCCGCGGCCGGCGGTGCGACTGGTGCAGGCGTCGTCGTGTTTGGCGCTCCGGAGGGTGCGGGGTTCGCCGGAGGAGACTGGGGCGCCGCACCTGAGGGCGCCGTTGCGGGCTGCGGAGGTGCTGGAGCGGATGGCGCGGTTGGATCAGCCTGCTGCGGCGCCGGGTTCGCAGGCGCTTGCGTCGGGTTTGCCGGCGGCGCGGGACTGGCACTCGGCGCAGCCGGTGACCTGGGCGGGCTTGCGGCGGGAACACGCGGTGCAGGCGGCTGCTGCGGAGGGCGCTTCGGTGCCCGAGGCGCAGAGTTAGGGTCGCCCGGCAAGCCAGGAGGTATCACCTGCGCTGCCACCGCGGGAGCCGCCAGTACTGCCACCGTTGCCACAATGCAGACCAGCTGACGCTTCAACACGATGCGCGGTCGCGTGGTCATCATCACTTCTCTGCCGCGGCTGCGGCCTTCGTGCGCTTGATGACTGGGGAGAACGTTGGTGCCTTCGGGTGGTCAGTCTTTATGGCCACCTTGATCGGGCGCTTCTGATCTCTCCACTTGGCCCAGTCGATCACGACGGTTTGCGTGAGTGCCGGCTCAGTGCCAGGCGACGATCCGATCGCGGGATCGATGGAGATCACCTTGAACGGAGTGCCGTCGGCTGACTCGAGCGTGAAGACTGCGGGAGTCTCCGAGTCAGTCTCGGGCGTGGCGGGTGCCTTCAGCGACTCAGGCGCGAACTTCACGAACAGCCCCACATCCCCCTGCACCGTGTAGTTCTCGACCCCTCCTCCTGCGATCTCAAACGTCACCACCTTCGTCAGCTTCACGCCCTGCTGCACACCCGGGGTCATGGTGATCTCTGTCTCGGCCGTCGCACCTGGCGCGATCGTCTCGGTAGGCCAGTTCGGCTTGGTGCAGCTGCAGTTGGCGACTGCCTTCACGATCCGGATGGGGGCGTCCGTGACGTTGCGGATCTTGACCTTGCCCACGGTGGGTACCTCCGGCACCAGGGCCCCTAGATCTAGGATCGGCGGGTCAAACACCAGACGAGCAGGTGCGGAAGCCTCAGCTTGGGCCGTTGGGGCCCCGGCGGCATGAGCCCCCGTCGGTACGGCCAGGCCCAGTAAGGCCACGGGGAACAAGGCGATGCAGATGGGGACGATCACCAGTCGCATGGGGGTTCTCTCCTGCGTCAGCAAAAGATTTTGCGCACGATCACCATACGAAACGAGGAGCCCAGCGG